>NZ_CP117867.1 GCF_028736035.1 Streptomyces sp. T12 | reverse complement strand
TACGCAGACACGACGCGCCGTCGCTACGCAACGGCAACTCCCTTGCTCCGCAAGGAAGTTGATGCACCGTCACTCCGTAACGGTGCATGTGAATTGCTCCGCAATTCACCGCAGGAAATTCGCTCCGCGAATTCCTGAAAAGCGCGGCGAGGTGGTGGGTAGGGGCTGGACCGGCTCGAAAGGAACCGATGAGGAACTGACGCACCTTCATAACTGACCTCCCTTCAATTCCCTATTCCCAGTCCCGAGCCCAATTTCATCCGCCCTGTTTCCGGTGAACTCCGCTGCCCCTCTCTTGAATTGAACAACCCCACTATTTCACGCCGGAATTTAAAATTGCAACTCGGATATCAGAGGAATGGGTGTATCCCTGGGGAGCTGATACATATTCAGCTCCCCAGGGTGCTCTACTACGTACTCAGGAGCGTACGACCGACTGAGCGGAGCAGGGCGTCATGGATGCCGTCGGCGTACAGCAGCCCGCCGAGATCCGTGCGGGCTCTGCTGATCGGCGAATCTGCCCGGAAGCCGCTCGCCCCGACGAGGGGGGCAAGGTCCTGCACGGCCCGGTGTGCGGTCTCCACTCCGTGGACCTTGATGCTCCGTGCCCACATGTCCGCCTGGGGGTTGTGCTGGGCCGTGAGCCGCGCGGCTGTGATGGCCGCCAAAAGCCCTGCATGGATCTCTCCTTGCGTACGGCCCAGGGTGACGAGTGCGGTGTCTCGTACGCGGGGCAACAACCGCGTAGCGGTGCGGGCGTGCAAGGTGCTACGCACTCGGGAGTGCACACCTGCGGCCGTGCCGAGAGCGATGGAGGCCACCAGAGGGCGGAACGCCGCGAAGTGCGTGCGGAATATCTGTTCACCATCCCCGCCGGGGGTGGTGAGGATGCTGTCAGATGACACGCTCACGTCGGTCAGTGCAAGAGTGCCCCACGCCCACCCGCCCAACCCCGAAGGTGTTTCGGGATATCGGGTGACACCTTCGGCGTCCGCTGGGACAACGGCCGCTTGGATTCGGTCGCTGGGGTCCTTGGCGAACACTACGAAAGCGGCTGCCTCCTCCAGGCGCGACACCCAGCATTTCTCACCGCTGAGACGCCACCCGTTGTTGTCCGGGAAAAGGCGCGTGGTGATCTCGGTCAGGCGGCTGCCGCCGTGTCGCTCGGTCGCTGCGATCCCTACAAGATCCCCGCTGCCCAGACGCTTCGCCCATGTGGCGCGCAGTGCCGGGGCGGCATGGTGCAGGATCATGCGGCCGTGGCCGGGGCCCACGGTGTCTCGAAGGTTCAGGTCGTGCCATCCGCAGATGAATCCGGCGAGTGCCATCACGGCTTCCACGGTGGCGGGTCCGCCCGTCCGGGCGGGCGTGTAGGGGGCCAGTTCCCGCCGGACCGCGAGGAAGCGCTGTGCGGGGGTGGGGTGCGTGCTGAGCCCCTGGGTGAGGGCCGTTTCCAGGCGGCGCAGGCCTTCCAGGTTCTGGGGGGTCAGGAAGGGCCAGGCTGCGGCGGCTTGCGGCTCGATCCAGCCCGTGAATGCGGGTGTCTGGTTCACTGTGCTCCCCCGTTGGCGGTGCTGCGGACGCGGGCGGGGCTGCCGTAGGCGACGGCCCCGGCGGGGATGTCCCGAGTGACGACCGATCCGGCGCCGATTAGCGCGCGGGCGCCGATAGTGACGCCTCCGAGGACGGTCGAACCGGTGCCTACCTTGGCGCCGGTCTCGAACCGGGGCGGGATCAGGTCCGGTTCCCGGCCCTCGGTGTCGTTCCAGATCAGGTGCTTGTCGTTGATGGTGCGGATGCCCGCACCGAGGAACACCCGGTCTTCGGCGACGACGGCCGAGGTGATGTGGGACAGGGGCGAGCAGCGGACCCAGTTGCCGATGGCGCAGGCGCGTTCGATGACCAGTCCATGGCCGATGTTGCAGTGCTCGCCGATGGTGGTGTGACTGCGGATCAGCGTCCGGTGACCGATGTTGGTGTCGGCGCCGATGGTTACCCCGGCGTAGACGATGGCGCCGGACCGCAGCACGGTGCCCTCCGCAAGGACGGTGGGGGCGCCGGTGCCGGTGTAGGTGCGGCCGACGGCGTAGCCGAGTTCCGGCTGGCCAATGGTGACGTGGTCCTCAACGCGCACGCCTGTGGCGATGCGGGCGCCGCCGTGGATGACGGCCCCGGCGCCGATGCGGACGTTGTCGGCGATGGTGATCGGGCGGAGCTGGCCGGTCTCGTCCTGCGGCTCGAACCGAGCGAGCGGGCTGATCTGGCAACCGGTGCCGATCTGGAGGAGTCCGGCGGCTTCGAGCTGGGTCGAGTCGCCAGTCTTGATGCGGGTGTTGGGCTTGTTCACGTGATCCCCTTCTTCGGGCCTTCGATCGCTGGCCGGTTGCCACCCCGACCAACAAGAAAACTATAACTCTCTCTTTATCCCGCGAACAGCGGTTTCAGGCCACTCAGTTGACCCGTTTTCCCAGCTCAGAAGGGGGTTGGTCAGCCCGGGGCGGGGCATGGCGCCGGCCGTGCCGCCGCACCTCTGGCGCGGAGCGTCAGAGGCAAGGGATGCGGCAGCGCGGAGCGAGGGAACGGGGCGCGGAGCGCACCGCTCCCGGCTGCCCCATCCCGCAGCGCGCAAGAGCGCGGAGCGCTCGCCCCGGGCCGCAGCGGAGCGGAGGCCCGGGTGCGCGTGCGTGGCCCGAGGGGAGCGCAGCGGACCTCGGGCCACCGGGGGCCGGGGAGCGCAGCGGAGCGGCCCCCGGGTGTTCCGGGGAGCGCAGCGGACCGGAACACCCCCGGCGGCACGGGCGGCGCCACGCCCCGCCCCGGGCTGAGAAGAAGGGCATTGCGCCCCACGTGGCCGCACCTTGGCATGCGGTCTTCCGCGCCTTGCTGCGCCCGGCACGGGCCCCGCTGGGAGAGACGCGCCCGCTGTCGAAGGCATCGCGGCCCGTGGTGGGGGCAGCAAGGCGCGGAAGACCGCATGCTGCGACCTCGGCAGCGAGGGCTTGGGCCTCTCAGCCGCGCAGTGCGTTCACGACGGCAGATGGCGCCGGGCGCGCCTGGCCGGTGAGGTACCGGATTCCTTCTCCTTCCGGGCGCGCCCCGGTGTCCTTGCCGAGCGGGTGGCGCCGACTTCGCGATGTACGCCACCCGAAACGCTCGTCCCAGACCACCGCTGCTGCTCCCTGGCCCGGTTCCAGGCGGACCACGGCGGCGAGAGCGCCACTGGCCAGCTCCACCACATCCGGTTCCCCGGGCTCCGCCAGTCCGGCCGCGACCAACGCATGCGCCACGCCCCGGATGTAGGGGCGCTCCCCTCGGATGCGTTGCTCTGAGCGGGCTGCAGCCAGCGCGCGGCGGTAGGTGATGGGCGGGTAGCCCAGGTGCTCGGCCGCCTGCTGGGCGGACATCTGCGGCTGCGCCTCGAGGAGGTCGGCGATCCGCTGGCCCCGCAGCGCCGCCAGAGCGGCCGTCGCTGTCGTCATGGCGACGCCGAGTTCCTCCATCACGGCCGCCGCGGTGACGGCCGGATCGGCATCCAGCAACCGGGCGGTGTGCTGCTGCAGTTGCTCCCTGGGCACCCGGTCCCCGCTGCCCTTCGGCCGGCCTCCCGTCCGCGCTGAACCCCGGCCCGGACGCGCCTCTCGGTACGTGCGCACGGCCTGGCGGGGCCAGTGTTCCACCCCCGACACCATCACCAGGTGCTCAGCCACCTGAGGATCGTTCTTGTAGGAGTTCCATGTCGCCGCCCCCACTCCGCACTCGGCCGCGGCCTCATGGCGGTCCAGAAGGTCATCATCGGATGTGCCTGTCGGTAGGGCCGGCACCTCGCGGCCAGCAAAGTACGCCGCCGTCTGTTCTTCGTCCCATAGCAGCTTTTGCGCCTGTGGTGAGCTCACCGGCTCGGGAAATCCGGGTGCGGCGTACGGCTGCGTGTTCCGCAGCGTCTTGACCGACACCCCGAGCACCACCGCCAGGTCAGCCACCGTCTGCACCAGCCCCAAGCGCCCGGCCCGGATCATCCCCCGTCCCTTCTCTGTGCGACCTACGACAAGCAGTCAAGGAGAAAACTCTAACCATGTCTCTATCATTTCCGGTGGTTCGCGCGCTATCCTGGCCTCTCCTGGCCAGCGGTCTTCCGTCGGCTCGGGCCTTCGATGGCCGGCGCCCATGCCACCCGCATCCGCGGTCGGGCGTCGGCCCACAGCCCAACACCCTTCTAAGCCGCACCGGTTGCTAGCCTCACTATGTGGCCAGCCCGAACAGCGACTACGACCGAGCCCTACCTCGCAAGCGCGTCGCCGCCGGCGTTCTCTTCGTCGACGACCATGACCGCGTCATGCTCGTCGACCCCGTCTACAAAACGCCCTGGGAGATCCCAGGAGGAGCTGTCGAAGCCGACGAATCCCCCCGTGCAGGCGCGCACCGCGAAATCAAAGAGGAACTCGGCCTCGACCTACCGCCCGGCCGCCTGCTCGTCGTCGACTGGACACCGCCCCGGCCCGACCGCAGCGAAGGCCTAGTCTTCATCTACGACGGCGGGCATCTCACTGCCGAGCAACTCGCCACCATCCAACTCCAACCCGAAGAGCTCCGCGCATACGAATTCGTCCCCCTCCACCAGATCGCCGACCGCCTCATCCCCCTCCTCGCCAGCCGCATCCAACACAGCGCCCAGGCCCGCGCCCACCACACCACCCTCTACCTGGAAAACGGCATGCCCTCGGCTTAACACCCCAAGGAGCGCCTTCGACCTGCTCCGATCCTGTGCGTTGGGCCAGGCGTGCTGCTCGTCACCGATGGTGTGAACCGTCATGGGGTGCTGGCTGGCTCGGCGGCCGTCGGAGAGCGTGGCGATGAGGTCGGTGGGATCCGGCTGCTGCTCAGTGCCGACGCTGCTGGTCAGCCCGCAGGTGCCTCCGGATCTTCCGAGGCGGCTCCGGTGAGAGAGTCCGGGATGAAGTGGGCGTAGCTTTCGCGCAGGTGCTGGGTGACCCGGTCGTCAGTTGCCTCGTAGTTCAACTGGCGTTGAAAGAACGACAGCTTCTTCTCGGCGGCGTGCAAGATCTCACCCCAGCTCTTGACCCAGACCTCGTACTCCTCCTGGTCGTCGTAGAGACCAGGAGGCTTGCCCTTCTGATGGATGTCGCGCCGGATTTCCGGCGCGTACTCATACGTGACCAGATAGAAGCGCCATTTGCAGTCCACGCCGCGGTATTGCGGATTCTCGACAATGGCCCTGGCGTAGGACTTGATCTGCCGCAGTTCTTCCTCACCGACACGGACAGTCGGCCGCTTGAGCTCGATGACGATCCGCTCGGTGGACCGGTCATCGCCGATTCCTCGGAAGAGCAGGATGTCGACGCGGCCGCTTCGGCCGTCCTGGCGCTGGACAGCGTCGAGCTGGTTCTCCAACACGACATCGTCGCCCAGGAGCCCCAAGTGGGCCTTGAGCACGTTGGTCAAGCCAACCTCGGTGCGGGCGATGGTCCATTCCTCGCCGAAGAGCCAGAGATTCCGGGCGATCATCGGATGAAGCTGATCGACTTCGCGCAGCTCCTTGCGCAGCAGGTCGTCGGCGAAGATCTTGCGCAGCGCGCCGATGAAGTCCATGCGGTTCGTGACTGTGGTGGCGGCGCCGATGACATCGGTCAGGTCGGTCCTGGCCAGAAGCCGGGATAGGTGACCTCGGTCCTCATCGCTGAGGGCCAGGACTTTGTCGAGGATGGCGTGAAGGTCGTTCGGACTGCTTTCCAGCGCGGTATGGATGAGGTCGACTGAGAGCCGTCGAGCTGCGCCTTTGTCGGGGAGGGCGTTGCGCGCGACGGTGACCACGACGTCGAACGTCCGGCGCTCGACGGTCTGTGTGGGGCTGGCGGGGTGATTCGTGTACGGGTAGATCCCCTCGTCCTTGAGTTGCTGGATGACTGCTGCGGAGATCTCGGCGCCCCGGAGTGCCAGGTGCTTCCGGACGGCCTTGTCGGCGGCGTCGAGAAGTTCGCGGTGGGTCATGGGCAGCAGGTGCAGGTCATCGACCGACAGGTCATTGAACCGGTTGGACCGCAGGTAGGGCGTGAAGCTGACGATGCCGTCGGCCCAGTCGCCGCCCTGCTCATACAGAGCGATACCGTCCGTGTTGCAGATGAGCATCTTGCGCTCGCTCGTCCGCTGGTTCCACTCCACGAACGTCACGACCGGGGCAGGATCGTCCTGGGAGTATTCCTCTGAAAGCTCCAGGGGCAGGTCGACGGGCTCCCCGACCATGATGTCGTTGGGGTCCAGCCGCTTCCCGTCGAAGGTCACGCAGACGTCGGGGTAGGCCCTGAGGTAGAACGCGAGCTTCGCGGTGAGGTTGGTGGCCGCTTCATCGCTCTCGAGCGCTCGCAGGCTCTTGCCCTGGGGAACCGAGATGCGCACCGTCGTGCCCGGAGTAGCGGTGGGTGTGATCTCTTCGACCTTCCAGACGGTCGCGTGCTGGACGCTGCCCGTAATACGGACGGCCGTGGAGGGTCCGCTGACCGCAGACACGGACTCCCACATGAGCTGGTCGCCCAGAGCAAAGGAGAACAGGCGCCCTTCGCCCATGCGGCCGTGCAAGATCCGCTTGCGGCCGCCCCTGGTGTGTGTCTGACCAGCCTTCCAGGTGGTACCGAAGTCACGGAAGGCACTCCGGGCCCGTTCCGGGGTAATGCCGTAACCGTCGTCCCTGACCACGATCTCGGAAATGGCCTCCATGCTTGTGCGACGCAGTTCGACCTCGACGTGGCTCGCGTCTGCATCAAGAGCATTCCACACCAGTTCGGCCACCGCGGCGATCTGCGGTTTCCGCGCGAACTGAAGGATCTTCCGCTCTCCGACTTCCAGCTGGAACTCGGTCGCGCGCGGGCCCCCTTGTGCCGGCAGTCCGACACCGGACACTCCAACTCCCGTGCGCGATGGCCTATCTGAGTCGTGTTCCCCCATAGACATGCGCTGACCGTACCGGTTGAGCGCCCCGAGTGATATGTCGCCTTCCCGCCGTTGTGGGATCTACTGGCGGCGCGTCGCCCCCGATGCGCCGCCAGACCGTCCCGGTCCACCCTCGCGGGACGGGGTGCGCCTCGGAAGAGAGGACACGCGAGCGGGATCAGCCAGTAGCCTGATGTTGACTCAGTGTCAGGGGTGGGGATTCGGCCGGGCGGCAGGCCCGGCCTGAGGTAGAGAGACGATTATGGCGTTCAAGCGCAGATCAGCTGATGTGGGCATGCCGGACGACCCGGTGCAGCTCTACCGGCTCTTGGCTCTCAACAACAGGGGGCCAGAGGCCGTCTGGGGCCATCAGCAGGATGTGCTGCGGGAGTGGCACCACAACATGCCGGACGAGCCGGATGTGGCCATTGAGTTGCCCACGGGTGCGGGCAAGACCCTGGTCGGCGGGCTCATTGGGGAGTTCCGGCGACGCAAGGACAACGAGCGCATCGCCTACCTGTGCCCCACGAAGCAACTGGCGCGGCAGACTGCGGAAAAGTTCGACGAGTACGGCATCCCGAATGTACTGCTGGTCAACCGCGTGTCCACATGGAATCCGGCGCACCGTGCCCAGTATGAGGCTGGCGAGGCGATCGCGGTCAGCGTCTACAGCCACGTCTTCAATTCCAACCCCGCGCTCAACAACGCCGACATGCTGGTGCTGGACGATGCACACGCCGCCGAGGGCTACGTCGCCAGTCCGTGGAGTCTCACTATCTCCCGGGACGATGAGGAGAGCGCCTACCTCGACGTCCTCTCTGTACTCGAGCCAGCCCTGGATCCGCTGGTCTACCCCAAGTTGCGGGCGGCGGGATCCGACCGCTCTCACGGCTCGTACATCTATCTCGCATCCCCGATCGGGGTCGCAGCCCAAGCAGCTCAGCTCGAGGCGGCCATCAGCGCGGCTGACGGCGCCAACAAGCTGACCAAGGAGGCGCACCACGTCTGGCCCCTGCTCCAGGGCCGTCTGGACCGGTGCCTGGTCTACGTTTCGTACCGGCAGATCCTGATCCGTCCGCTGATCCCGCCGACGATGCAGCACTCGGCCTTCAGCAGCCCCGCGCGCCGCATCTACATGAGCGCCACCCTGGGAGACGGCGGAGAACTCGAGCGCTCTTTCGGCCGCAAGAAGATCAAGCGCATCCCAGTGCCGGAGGGATGGGAGAAGCAGGGCACCGGCCGCCGGTTCTTCCTCTTCCCCGAGCTGACCTCCGACCTTTCCGCCGACCCCGCGCAGGTGCCCGCGTTCGTGTCCGGGATCATCGCCAAAGCTGGCCGAGTGGTCGTGCTGACCCCCGATCGCCGTGCGGCAGATGATTTCGTCCAGCACGCGCTCCCCCAGGGATGCCCCGTCCTTGAGGCCGGAGATGTCGAGAACGATCTCGCGGCCTTCACCTCCCAGACGCCTGCAGCCCTGGTGCTGACCAACCGCTACGACGGAATCGACCTGCCGGGCGACGACTGCCGACTAGTCGTGCTTGCAGGTCTCCCTGCCCGCGGCGACCTGCAAGAGCGCTTCCTCCATGAGTCCCTCGGCGCCGTCGAAGTACTACAGGAGCGCATCCGTGCCCGCATCGTGCAGGGCTCGGGCCGCGCCACCCGCAACACACGCGACTACGCCGCCGTCGTCGTCCTCGGCCAGCCCCTGACCTCCTACCTGTCCGGGCAGGATGTGCAGTCCGCCATGCACCCTGAGGTGCACGCCGAGGTCGAGTTCGGCCGCCGCAACAGCCTCAGGACCCCATCCGCCGAGATGCTCGACAACCTCGATGTCTTCCTCGCCCACGACCGCGACTGGGCCGAAGTCGACGACGACATTGTCGCCGCGCGCGAGGAGTACACGCGCACCGTCGCACCCAGCGCGGTCGAATTGCAGCGCTCCGCCGACCCCGAGGTCACCGCCTGGGAGGCCATCTGGAACAGCCAGTGGGACTGGGCGCTCACCGCCGTTCAGCGCGTGCTGGACCGCCTCAAAGGCGAGCGTACGCCGCAGCGCTACGCAGCGCTATGGAACTACCTCGGCTACAGCCTCACGCACCGACTCGCCCAGCAGACCGGAGACCACAGCCACCTCGCGGCCGGCGCCCGCTACTACCGCGACGCCCGCCGCAAGAGCGCCGGCACCAGCTGGCTCTCCCACCTCGCCTCCCCCAGCGACCGAGCCAGCGCGCCGGCCGAAGATGCCATCGATCCGCTGGATGAGGCCGCCATGCGCGGCATCGTCGCAGCGCACCACGGCCTGCAGCCATCCGAGGTCTTTGAGGAAGCCATCGCCCAGGCCCGCAGCGGACTCGCCGGGACGGCGTACAAGTCGTACGAGGCCGGGCTCGTCGCCCTCGGGACACTGGCCGGCGCCTCGGCCAGCTACGGCAACAACGACGACGAAGACCCTGCTGCCCCAGACGCAGTGTGGGTCTTCGAGGACGCCCGCTGGGTCACTTGGGAAGCCAAGAGCGAGGCGCAGCCCACCGGCCAGGTCGGCGCCGACAACGTGCGCCAGGCACAAGGGCATCTGCGCTACACCGAGACCGAGCGCAAGCAGTCCGCGCCCAGCGACTCGGTCAGCCTCCTTCTATCTCCCAAGCCGGGAGTAATGCCGTCCGCACGCATGCTCGCCGAGGACCACGCCTACCTCGTGCGCCCGCCCCAAGTCCTCGACCTTTACGACCGGCTGGTCAGGGCCTGGCGTACGGCGCGCGCCCGCGACATCCCGACCCTGTCCGTAAACGAACTCGCTACCATCTTCGACAGCCATCAGGCTCTGCCGTCCCAGTGGCTTGCTGAGCTGCGAACCGAGCCACTGAAGAAGCCGGAGCCCCAGTGACCTCCTGCGCCCCGCGGGGCATCGGTGCGACGGTCGGCTTCGTCACCGAGCCCGCCACCTGCGTACTGCCCGCGTTCGGCGCGCGTTCGGCGCGCGGCACTCTCCGCTGAGACGGGTCAGCCGTGCTTGTCGTCACCGACCGGGTGGTCCGCGTTGGGGCGCCGACTCCCGCGGCGACCATCGGCGAGCGCGGCGAGGAGGTCCGCCGGCTCCGGCTGATGTTCAGCACTGAGGTAGCGGATGCCCTCGCCTTCCGGAGCAGTTCCGGTGTCCTTGCCCATCGGGTGGCGGCGGTTGGTCGCCGTGTGCCACCCGTACCGCTCGTCCCACACCAGCGCCGGTGCCGGGGCGCACGGTGGCGGCGTCACCCGCTCCCCGCGATGGAGCGGCCAAGGACGTCGTGGAACCGGGTGGCAGCGGTAGACGTGCGAGACGAAACAAGATTCCACATGCATCTAGTGCCGATCTGCCCATCCGAGGGCCTAGAGGGGTGAACCCTCGTTTTCCCTAAGGAGTGTGCAGTCATGATCGGTTCCATTAAGCAGGCCAGGCTCCGCACTGCGGTGCTCGTAATGATCCGTAACGCTGATACCCCGGCCCCTGCGGACAACACCAACGCGTGGACCCGCACGGCCCGCTGGCTGTGCGGTCGTCCCTCACGGGGAGACCGCACCATTGCCCGCATGATCGGCATTCGCCCCGACTCCCTGGCGACCCGCCTTGTAACCATCCAGGACAGCGCTCGCCTCCAGGAGATCTACGGCGACGACGGCGTCCCGTTCATCCTGGAATCACGCCTCCCGGCCGAGGCTGTGCACATGGTCTCCCGCTGTGGCCGTCTGACGCGACGTGACCTCATCACCGCCCTTCCTCGGAAGCGCAAGATCGCCTTTGTGCACCCCTCGGAGGTATACGGGCAGATCGGCTTCGCGCTCGGCCTATGGGGAGTCCCGGTCAACTCCTGTGAGGCGTACCGGGACGCTCACGACGTTCTGAAGACCTGGTTCGACCACCAGGACGTGAGCAAGGTCCGCCCATTCGCGAAGAAGTGGAAGTTGCGGAGCCAGAACGTGCAGGCCGTCCTCGACGGGGTGCAGCAAGTCATCCTGGACGGCGACGAAATCCATGACAACGAGCGCTTCGCGGCCCGGCTGAACAGCGAGGTCGAGCGGCTGCGTGCCTGGAGCAAGCCCCTACACGAACGCAAGCTGAAGCATCACCACATCGGCTACCTGGGCGAAACCGACGTCCGCACCACCGCCACGTTGGTCCATGCTGGCGACGACGTACGGCGGGAGAACCTCGATCACCCATGCGTCGACGTCCTGCTCGCCGGCTTCACTGAGGAGCAGACCGCCACGGTGCTGGCGAAAGCGTTCGGCGACGAGGTCTCGGGCTGGTACGAGGCCGCCGTCTACGCAAAGGCGAAGAGCCCTGGTCACTTCGGTGAGCTGGTCCGACGCAAGGTGGGGCGCGCGTCGAAGAAGCACGGGGCCAGTACTCAGCCCGGCGGGTGCCGGCACTGCGGGCTGGGGCTTCCTTCACAGAGGGGGAAGGCCGACCCTTCGGATGGCCCGACGGCCGGGCGGCCTGGATCTGGCCGGATGGGGGCGCGGGGATGATCACGGACTCGCGTGCCCGGCGGTCGGCTCCCGCGGACAACGAGGCAGTCAGGTCCGAAGCACTCGGTCTGCTGGGCGACTGGGCCCTCAAGGCACTCAGCGTCGTGGGCTATCTGGCCGTCCCCAGTCTCGTCACGCTCGCCGTCCTGGTAGCGGGCAGCGGCGTCTACGCAGCGCTGGCAGGCTCGCTCGTCACGGCAGCAGCAGCGCTGCTCGTCGTGGCGCACCGGCCCTGGCGTCACGCTGCGCACCGCGCCGACGCGCGGAAGAAGGCCAGAGCACAGCAACCTGCGAGGTTCTGGCGAAGGCGCTTACGATGAGCCCTCGCTGAGCAGCGGCTCGGGCTCTCCTGGCCGGATCGGAGTACGGCGCCCATCCGTTCGAGTCCAACTCCCTGCTGAACCAGACGCAGACGCGCCGAGGCGCGTGCGGTGGTCGCACGGAATCGGTGCCGTCCTCCCCCGTGGGACGGCACCGATGCCTTTTCAGTTACGGGAGGACTCTCAGGCACCGCGCGGCGTCCGCCCGGTCGCCTTCGTGGTCTTCCTCGCGGGGGCCTTCTTGGCTGTCTTCTTGACCGCGGTCTTCTTCCGCAGCGGTTCGGCCAGTTCGGCGGCGGTCTCACCGCGGGAGGCCTTCGCCTTGGCCACCGACTCCTGCAGCGCGCGCATCAGGTCCATCACCTGGACCGGTCTCGTCTGCGGTGCAGGGGCTTCGGGAGGTGCTTGGCCCTCGCGCTTGGCGTCGATGACCTCGCGCACCGCCTCGGTGTAGTGGTCCCGGAACTCCCCCTGGTCAAGCTCCTCCCGTGTCATGGCGTCGATCAGTTGTACGGCTGCGGCGATCTCGTCGTCGGACAGCTGTACCGCCTTCGGCGCCACCTGGGATGGATCGCGTACCTCGTCGGGCCAGAGCATTGCGTGCAGGACGATCGCGTCGCCTCGTACGCGCAGCAGTCCGAGCCGTTCGCGGTCATGCCATGCGAACCGCGCGATGCCCACCTTGCTGGTGCGTGCCAGGGCTTTGCGTAGCAGGACGTACGGCTTCGCGGCCACGGGCCCTTGCGGCTGCAGGTAGTAGCCCTGGCTGATGCGTACCGGGTCGATCGAGGCGGCCGAAACGAAGCCGGTGAGTTCGATCGCACGCGCCGTCGGCAGCGGCATCCGGCGCAGTTCCTCGTCCGTCACAGGGATCACACGTCCGTCGGGGAGCTCGTAGCCCTTGCCGATCTGGCCATAGGTCACTTCGCGGTCTTCGGCCTCGCAGATGTAGCGGTTGCGGACCAAGCCCATGTCGGCCAGGTGGATCCGGCGGAAGTGCACGCTGTGGTCTTCGGTGGCGCTCACCACGCCGATAGGGATGCTGACCAGGCCAAACGAGATAGCGCCGGTCCAGATGCTCGGCATGGCCATACCTCCGCGACAGCCCCGAGCACCCTCAGGCTATGAGCCGTCGGGTGCCGTGGCATCCGGGCTGGCGAAGTCATCCACAGGCTTCCGCGGCCTGGCCGTCGGGTCCGTACGGTACTTCCCAAGCTGATCACGGGCACGGGGGTGCGGGATGTACCGAGTGGAGCTGGCGGCCCGGGTAGAAGCGGCGTTGACCGGGCTGTGATCGCTGCAGTCCTGGTCCGGCCAGGTTCGCGGCCGGCGCCGGGCGGCTGGAGCGCGGCGTTGCGGTTCGGCGCGCGGTGCTGGGTGCAGTTGCGCGTACCTCGACGGGATCGAGGTCGTGGATCTGGGGTGGGCTGGCTGACCGGGTGAAGCCGTCCCAGTCGGGCCTCAGTGCCGACTGCGACAGCGACGTCGGCCTCTTTACAGCAACACCTCCTCGTCGGCCTCCACGAAGCCGAAGCTGTGGGCCATGTAGACGAGGGCGCGGCGAAGCAGGGCCCGGCGGTCCTTGTGTTCCAGGGATGGGACAGCGGTGATCGTGACCGCCATCTCGGGGAGCACGCCGCGGTCGGTCGGACCGAGCGGGCTGAGGTCGATCAGCGTGCCGAGGTCGGACCGTGGCTGGCCGTGGGGTCCTTCGGCGCTCAGGCGCAGCTCGATTGTGGGAGCTCCTGCCCACTGCATGTGGTCCGGTTCCTGGGTGGTTGCCGCAGGCAGGAGGTCGGCTGCGGTTTCCCATGCGGCGAGCAGCAGCGCCTGAGCCTCTTCCAGCGACAGCCGCGTCGTGGCGTCGGCGGGCAGGGCGGCTTTCCACGCGGCGGCGTCCTCAAGCAGCACCTCGGCGCACGTCACGACGTGCACCTGTAGGGGGCTGGGCAGGGCCGCCATGACCGCGGCGGTGAGTGCTGGGCGGCCGTCCGGGGCGGTGACGGTGCTCGAGTAGCTCGCGGCGTCCCGTGCGTTTCGATGCGGCCCCGGCGGCCACTGGGCGGCGAGAAGCTCGGTGCCCCGGCGGCGCGACAGGAGCGCTGCCGCGCCGGCGAGCGCGCTGAACGGGAGGCCCTGTCTCAGCTCGCGGCGGCGTGGCGGGGTGATCTCCAGATCCCCGGCGTCGGCCCAGGGCCAGTTCACCAGGGCCCTCAACCGCAGTTGCGGAGCGGGCTGGTTGGCCGTCCAGTTCCGGGCGGCGCCGGTCTGGTCGAGGCTGAGGCGGATCTGCGGCTCCCACTGCCACGGACCACTTCCGGAGCGGACCAGGCGGCCCGGCCCCCAGCTGCCGCCGCCCAGATTCACGGACTCGGTGTCGGGGCCGAGCACCGCGGGTTGCTCACCGTCGACGGCCGGATAGCCCACCGCCGGGATCGCCTGGCCTGCCGCGTCCCGTCGGCCGGCGTCCATCACGGCCTGCCAGACCGGCTCGGCCAGCGCGAGCGGCGGCTGACGGTCCACCAGGCACAGCACCCAGCCGGGCCTGGACTCCGCAGTGTCCGCGAAGTGCTGCACCACGGCCGCGCCCTGGGCGTACGCCTCGCTGGTCGGCCGGCCCAGGTCCGCCACGCGGCGCAGCTGCTCGTAGGCCTCACTCAGCTCCCGCTCGCGTGCCGGAAGGCCCTGACCCACGCGCAGCTCCGGGACGGAGGTGTGCGCATTCGCATCGGCGACGGCCTGGCGGACAAGCTCGGTCAGGGCCTGGGGGCCGGGCATGTCCAGCGCCGCGATCCCCATGGACAGCAGGCGCTGGATCTCCGTGCGGGGCAGCCAGTGGGTTCCGTCCGCATCGCGCACCGGGACGGCAACGGTGTGCGCAGGGACCTGGCCCGGCTTGCCGGCTGGGGCGGCGACAACGAATACCGTGCCCGGCGCCTGCTGCGGGATGTCGATGAAGACCACACAGGAGTGTCCGTCGTCGGCCCAGCCGACGGTCACGCCGCGCGGCGCCGGGGTGACGCGCTCGCGGAGCAGCTTGCGCACCTGGTCGAGATCGACCGCCGACCGGTCGACGGAAACGATCCGATCGAGCACCTCCTCACCGTGCTCCAGTCGCGTGGTGATCCCGAGAATGAGGAGCCCTCCGCCGCCGTTGGCGAACGCGGTGACGTCCTTGGCGAATTCTTCCACCGAGGTGGGGTTGCGCAGCTCATACGGGGCCCCCTTGGCGTCCAGCCACTGGCCTTCCCGCAATCCCAGCAGCGCGGTGGGCGTATGGGCGCGCAGCGCCGACCGGGCGCCCTCGAGATCCGTCTGCGGCATCCCCGAAGTATCTCGGCCAGCGCATCCTGTTGGGGACTCTTTTCTCCTGTCCCCTGATCTGGGCTCGCTGTCCGGTTCTGTCTTCGCCGAGGGGCTGTGCGGGGCCGGGCTCTACGGTCGGCGTGCGCGCTTCAGCCACCGTCGCAGGGCCGCCCGTCGTCCGCCTTCGCCCGGGTCGGGCGGCGGGTAAGGCGGCAGGGGTGGCCAGGTCGGCGCCGGCTGCGGTGGGATCCGGTCTGCGAGGGTCGGTCGCTGCGCGGGCATCGGCGGGATTCGCGATGCAGGCGGCGCGGCTGGCTCGCGATCGGTGCTGGCCAGGGCGGTTTCCTCGGCGGCTGCGGTGTTCGCGTCGTCTCCGGTTGTACTGGCCGCGGCGGCCTCCGATTTCGGCTGTCGGGGCTGTCGTACGGCAGGGGCGGTCTCGGCCTCGCTGGCGCCGGGACGTGTGGGGGTGGCTGCTGGTGGTGTTGGCTGTCCGGTCTGTTCCGACGGCGGTGTCTGCTCCGATGGTGCCGCGATGGAGGGTGGTTCGACCGGGCGGCGAGGAGGGCGGCGTGGACGAGTGCCGGGCAGGGGTTTAGGAAGGTCCACGGTGGTGCCATCGGTGTCCCAACGGGCCACCTGCCAGGGCTGTTTCACCCAGAGTTGCAGTTCGATCCAGCCCTGCCGCTGGGCCCGGGCCTGATCGGCGGGGAACAACTCCCAGTGCCCGTATCCGAGGAACTGGCCCGAGCGGGTGGTGGCGCCGATCCATTCAGGCGTGGTGCTGCGCAGGGCGACGCGCAGGCGCACGGCGGTGCCGTCGATGTGAACGGGCTGTCGGGCGATGTACATCACGACATAGGAGTCGTTGTTGCGGCCGGCGGCACCAACGGTACTGGCTGGTCCCCACACCGCATGCGGGATGGGTGGGGCGGTGCCGTCGATGAGCGCCTGGGCGAGTGCGTCCACGTCGCCGCGACCGTGGCAGAACTCGCTCCAGGGGATGTTGCGCTGCCCGTTCGGGGCGATGGCGGCGAACTGGGCGGCGACGTCGGGGTCCTGGCGGAAGTCGTTGAGGATCTGCACGATGCGGCGGGCGGAGGCGATCGCCTGTCCGGTCTGCTTGCTGGTGGGACGCGGGCCTCCTCCACCACGCGCGCGACCGGGCCGGGCCGGGGTGGCCGGCTGTTTCGTGCTGCCGCCGGTGCCCAGTTGGTCCAGCGGCGGGCAGATCAGCCGCCACTGGCCGGGGCGGCGCACCACGGTGCCCTGGGAGGAGTCCACCAGATGCTTGCCGCGCTGGTCGAGGTCGTACTTGCAGTTCGGCTTGTGCGGGTCGATCTTGAAGTAGTGGGAGGTGCGGCCATCAGGGTCGTCGGCGTTGCCGTGCCGGGCGCCCACCCTGCTTCCGCACCCGCCGCACTTCAGCGGGGGCACGTACCGCGGGTGCGGCTGGCGGTCGATCTCGGACGGGCCGTAGGGGTCGCCCCGGTCATCCTCGATCTCCGGGATGCGTACTCCGCGCTTCTTCCCCGACTTCGCCTTCCGCGGCTGCGTCACGAACTCCTCCCCGCTGCTGCTCGCCCTCTGATCAGCTGTCCCTTTCCTTGATCCTCCCTCAACTCCCAGGGGTTTCCTGTCGACTTGGCGTCATTACTCGCCCCCAGCAGTCGTGCGGCTACCTGGGTGTCCGCGCCGGTGACCACACGCGGAGGACCGATCAGGACGTACGCCCCGGGGCGGGGAGGGATGACGTGGGCTCTCGGAGTCCATCGCGGGTCTGTTTGGAAGGTTCAGTTGATTACTGCGGGTTCTCTCGATCGAGTTCGGCCCAGATGATCGATCTGCCGTCCTTCAGCTCATGTCCGAAGCGGTCCGCGGTGGAGTTGAGCGATGTGAGCATCGTGCGGCGGAGCGTCTCGTCCAGCCCGTCGGGCACCTCGGCTTCGATGCGGATCCGGTGCTCCGATACGTCCTGGTGGGGTGTCGTAGCGAGCGCGTGTGCGAGTAGGGAGGCGAGCTCGGTGGCCCGGGTATGCGGCGAGCTCACAGATTTCCCCCACACGAGAATTACGCAAAGTAGTTCTAATGCATCAGTTTCTTTCTGATGCATTAACTTGTCAATCGGGATGCATGCCTCGCTCCCGCGCCCCGCCCGCTGCAGAGCCGTACGGAGTCCACGCATGGGTCTCGAGTCGCCGCCGTACCTGCGCGTCGCCGATGACCTGCGCCGCCGCATCGCCGCCGGAGAGTGGGAGGTCGGCGAGAAGCTGCCCAGCCGCGCCCAGTTGGCCGCCGCCTACGGTGTCGGCGCCAACGTGCTGCAGAAGGCCCAAGAGCGTCTGATCATCGAAGGGGTGCTAGAGGGCCGCGCAGGGTCCGGCACTTATGTCCGCACGCCGCGCGAGCGCCGCCGTATGGTCCGCACCCGCCAGGGTGAACAGCGCGGAGGCGCCCCGTTCAGGGCGGATATGGCGGAGCTCGGCTCCGCCGGCACGTGGGAGTCCCATTCGCAGGCCCGTACGCCCGCGCCGGACCACATCGCCCAGCGGTTGGGCATCACCCCGGGCGATCTGTGCGTGCGTACCCATTACGAGTACCTGGCCGACGGCCAGCCGGTGCAGACCTCGGTCAGCTGGGAGCCGATGGCCATCACCGGCGAGACCCCCATCGTGCTGCCCGAGATGGGGCCGCTGGCCGGCAAGGGCGTCGTCGAGCGGATGCGCTCCATCGGGATCACCGTCGACACCGCGCTCGAAGTCCCCCGCCCCGCCCGCGCGACCCAGGCCCAGGCCAACGTCCTCGGCATCAGCCTCGGCGACTTGGTCCTCATCATCGAGCGCACCTACTACGACACCGGCGGCCGCGCCGTGGAGACCGCCGACATCGTCGTGCCCGACGTGCGGTGGGAAGTCGCCTACGAGATCGGCATCCCCGCTCCCCAATAAAAGGCATGTGCCCTCCGCATCCAGGCTGCGAAGGGCACATCGTCGCGCGGGCAGCGTGACGCCAAGGGGAGCAGCTCAGGACACCGGCTGCCGCTCCCGCTGCCCCAGCCGCCCGTTCTGCAGACCGGGCGGGGAGGCGAGCATCCCGGTCAGCGCCCTGAAGTGCCGGCGTGCAACCGCACTGTCGCCGAGGAGCAGGGCGTCCGGGGTGTAGGCGGGGATGCCGAGGATGTCCCTCTCCAGGGCGGGCAGGTAGTTCCAGCGCACCGCCGGGTGGGCGGAGTGGGCGTAGTGGTAAAGGTCGCCGTACGGCAGCCAAGTGCCCCGGGCGAGCAGGGCGAGCACCGGGTTGCGGGGGTACAGGCGCAGGCACCGGGCGGCTTCGACCAAGGCCGGAGGCCCCTCGACGGTGTCGGCGTCCCACCAGCGGTGCTCGACGAGCAGCGACATCCAGGCCAGCTGCGGATACAGCAGCAGGCGAGGCAGGAGGAACACAAACAGCGCCGCCTGCCAGCCGAAGACTGCGGTGATGACAAGAGGCACGGCCGCGAAGCCGGCCAAGCGCCACCAGCACGCGCTACTGGTGCGCAGGTTGTCGGCGATGCCTCGCAGCGTCGCGGCCAGGCCGGCCGGGGTGAGCGGGAAGACCAGGGCCAGCACGAAGCGGGTCCGGGTGACCCCGGTGCGCAGGCCTGCGTCGTGCAGCTCCTGCAGGTTGGGGTCGGCTCCGATCACGGTGGCGTTGGGGTGGTGCTCGCGGACGTGACGCTGTCGGCGGACCGGGACCGGCACGAAGCCGAGCGGGATGTGGACGGCCGCCTCGGCGAGCATCATGGCCGCGCGCGGGCTGCGGGTCAGGACGCCATGCACAGCGAAGTGGCTTACCTCCTGAAGGTGGCGGAACTTCACCGCTCCGGCGGCTGCACCGGCGAGCCACCCGACGGGGCCGCCATGGGCTGCGATCAGGCACCAGCCGATGAGCTCGATCCAGTGGCCGACCAACAGCAAAGCGGGGGTTATGTTGTTTGCGCGGGCGCGCTGCAGCGCCATGACGTCGCGCAGTGACGCTAACTGGTGGCGGCCGCGGCGCGGGCTGAACCACCAGCGGTCCGCCTGCCGCACCGCCATACCGGCGGCGATGATCCCCAGGTACGTGACCAAGACCGTCCCCTTCACGGGTCCTTGTGCCGGGGCCCGGCCAGATCCGGCGCAGCCGCGGCACAAGCCCGCATACGGGGCGGGCCACTGGGGCTACACGTCGGTCAGGCTGATCCCGGCTTCCTGCAGTACCTTGCGATTCTCGCTGTTCAGAGCGGCGAATGCATTAACTTCGTCGAGATAGGCCTCACCTGCATACTCAACGGGGTCATCGCCGAGCAGCGCCTGCGGGTCGATCTGCGCGGAGTAGACCTTGGTGGCGTTGCCTTCCAGGACCGGCCGCCAGACGTCGCCATGCTGCTGCAGCCAGCTGCGGGCAATCCCGCCCGGGTTGCGGATCACCACCGGCTGTTCCGGGGCCACCTGTCCCAGGCAGGAGAGCACTGCACGGGAGGCAGCCACGCCCGAGCCGCATGACAGGGTCAGGCCCGCGCCCCGCTCGAATGTGCGGATGAACACCTCGGCGGGCGCGAGCGGCAGGACGAAGGAGACGTTCGCGCCGATCGGGAAGACGTCCGGCGTGGTGGCCACCCGGGTGCCGGTGGCCACCAGCTCGGCCTCGTCGTAGGTGTCGACCACGCAGACCAGGTGCGAGTTGGGTACCGCGAGCGCCGTGACGGGGCGGGAGGGGTGAAAGGCTGGCAGGAGCTGGTCGACGAAGGAACCCTCGGCCTGGGCCACGATCGGGTCGGCGGGGGTGAAGTCGACGGCGGGCAGGTCGACGGCGACCTGGCGCACGCCGTGCGAGGTGGTGCCGGCATCGCGCACCGTGAAGGCGTACGGGCCGGTGTGGAGCACCACACTCTCGGCCTGGTGGCGGTCGAGCAGGAGGCGGCCGGCGCCGCGCATGCCGTTGCCGCATAGCAGCGCCTCGGAGCCGTCGGGGTTGTAGAACCAGGCCTGCGCCGTTCCGTCGCCGTGGTCGGCGACGAAGTACACGCCGTCGCCGCCGAGTCCGCGGCGGCGATCGCACATCAGCCCGACGGCGCGGGCGATGTCAGACTCAGCGAAGTGGTCGGTGGGGGCGCCGTCGATGACGAGGATGTCGTTCAGGGAGCCGTGTGTCTTGGTGATCGAGAGCGCCATCGTGTCCGTCCGTCGTTCGCTACCGGCCCTCCCAGCCGGGACCAGCCTGACCAGGCCAGTCTAGGCGGCGGCCACAGTCCGCCCGCGCCGCAGGCACAGGCACAGGCGCGGGCGCGGGCGATCGGCAATCACAGCTGGGCGATCGTGGCCCGGACAGCGTCCTCATCCCAGCCCGCTCCCGCCAGCATGGGCCGGACGCGGGCCTCGAAGGTGCTCAGCGCGAACGGTGCGGAGGTCGAGCCGTGGCCCCAGGTCGACTCAAACCGGCCCGCCCACCGCTCCACCGACTTGAAGTACACCGACGAGCGGCCGCGGATGTACTCGGCATCCCCCTGCTCCTCCTCCACCAGGACAGCGGCGTTGGAGACGACGACGAAGTCGATGGCCTGGTCGGCTCGCAGCCGGTCGCGCACCGCCAGGGCGCACTGCACGCCCAGGGACCGGTGGTGGTCGATGAGCTCCAGCAGTGAGCGGGCGAAGCCCTCCTTGGCCAGGTCATCGGCCCAGCAGATGAACAGGCGCTGGATGCTGCCGCCGGCCTCGATCAGCTGCCGGTTCACAGTCAGGTACTCGCGGCGCGCCGTGAGCAGATTGGGATTGGTGGTCAGGTCGGCGGCCAGGACACGCTTGGGCTCGGAGCCGGACGCGATCAAGACGCGGAACAGCATGACCGACAGCCGCGGCACCTCGGAGGCGTAGACCTGCAGATGCCCGTCGGCTATCTCGCCGAAGTCGGCGATCAGCTCCTGCTCGAGTTGCGCCCGGATCAGCGCGAAGTACTTCGCATCGGCCATGTCCCGGTCGTTGGCGCGGCGCAGTTGGATGTAGATACGCCGTAACCACATGTGGTTCGCGATCATGAGGAGCAGCAGGACCGTCTCGACGATCAGCAGGATGTTCGTCAGGTTCTTCTGCTGCATCGCCCACGCGACAGCGGGCACGGCGAGGCCGATGATGCCGATCAGAGCGTTGAGGGTCTGTGACGAGAGCACATCGGCGGCCCGGGTGCCCAGATCCCGGCGCGGTGGTGTCGACATCCCTGAGAGCCCCCTAGACCTGCTGTCGGCTTAACCAGGAGATCATGATCCCGAGTTGCGGGAGCACAGGCAAGATGCACCCGCAGCCAACCTCCTGGTTCGCTTGTCGGCCTGATAGCCGTGCCTGCAGGATCATTCGAATCCCGGAAACAGCCGTAAGCGCTCCATCGTGCCGTGCCAGGCTGCCCTGATGATCGAGACTGAACGCCTGATCCTGCGCCGATTCCAGCTCGCCGACGCAGCTCCGCTCGCGGCCTACCGCAATGACCGGGACATCGCCCGCTACCAAGCGTGGCCCTCCCCTCTCACCCCCGAGGCCGCCACGGACCAGGTCCGGAAGTACAGCAAACAGGACCCTGAACAGCCCGGATGGTTCCAGTACGCCATCGACCTCAAGGCCGACCACAGCCTCGCCGGTGACCTCGGCGTGCTCCTTCATGGCAACCGAATGCAGGCCGAGCTGGGCATCACCCTCAGGCCGGATCTCCACCGCAGGGGATACGCCCTCGAGGCCGTGCAGGCCATCCTCGAGTACCTGTTCACCAAGGGGCTCCACCGCGTCTCCGCCGATTGCGACACCCGCAACAGTCCCTCGGCCCGCCTCTTGGAACGCGCAGGCTTCCAGCTCGAGGGCCAGCGCCCCGAGTTCACCCGGAACATCAACACCGGCGAGTGGACGGACACCCTTCTCTTCGGCCTGCTGGCCAGCCGATGGCGGGAACTCACAGCCCGTGGCACGTAAAACTCAAGCCACCACCGCAAGTCCGGACTTGCGTGCGCCTGATGCCGCTCACGGCTTCAGCGTGTCACCCTCGCCCGCCAGGTCGTCTCCGAGACCGCGCGCGGCGAGCTCCAGGGCAGCGTCAAGGACGGACTGTTGACGCAGTGGGTGCTGGGCGAGCCACATACGTACTGCATCGGTCACGGCGGCCTTGATGGTGGTGTTGTGGACCACGGATGCGAGCTTGAGCTGCTGCTGGAGGCTCTTCGGGATCGCGGTCGTGAAGGCGACCTCGGGATCGTCCACGCCCGTGAGCCGAGCGCGGAGGCGGTCGTCGAGGCCTACGAGGCGGTCCGCAGGATCGGCGGTCAGTTCCGCGGCAAGGGCACCCAGGACCTGGGCGAGGGCAACTCTGGTGAGGTCGAGGTCGAGAGCCGCGGTGTTGCACCAGCGTTTGAGCGCCTGGTGGTCGGCGGGTGGGAGATCGACGGTGACACGGACCTTCTTGTCGGGGGTGGAATTGAGTTCTGCTGTCACGCCAGTCTCCTCGTAGAAACGTCAAGGTCATCGATGTCGAGGATCGCGACGTCCAGGTTCACACTTCGCGCATCCCATCCGCCCGCCCCGTGGGCGACAGCCAGCCGCCGGTCGCCTGGTCGGAGCCTCACTTCGGCCAGTGATCCGGTGCAGGGCTGGATGCGACGGCCTGGTCCAGGACCCGGTCCCGCAGCCGGACGGCGAGCTCGTTGATCGCGTTGACCAGAGCCACCACGACATCCACCGGTTCTCCGGAATCGACCGCCACCTCGGCGTCCTCCAGGAGCCGGAGGGCATCGCCAGCGAGCTCCGCCCGGGCGGCGCGTTCTTCCGGGCTGAAGCCGGCCAACTGCTCGGGCGCGAGAGCTGCGGCGATGCCTTCCAACTGGGCGCGGGAACAGATCAGTTGCTGCGTCGCGGAATCAAGACATTCGTGCATGTCCCCGCAACGACAACCCTGCCACCGTGGTCACCGTGCGGCAAAGCCTCCTGGGACACCAGTCCCGCGCGCTCGGCACGAGCCCGGGGCAGCGCCATGGCATGCACGGAGGCGTTCGGCCCGCGCGTTCTCGAGCAAGCGCTCCAGTCAATCTGCCGGGCAGCTGGCAGGTGCCAATGCGTGCTGAATCCACCAGCGGCGCAGGCGGAACGGCGGATGGCTGCGTAGCGCGATTGCCGTGGAGACGAGCCGGGTCGGCGCAGGCAGTGCCCGGCTATCGTCAAGGAAGTGCGTCAGCGCGCTCACCGCTACGCTGCGCCCGCACCGCCGAGCCGCGATCCTGTCACAGGCCAACTCTGCCCACCAGGAGGTGGCGGTGCACACGGCGAAGAGCACGGTGATCCCCGCGGCGGCGTGCGGGAGAGCGAGCAGGCCGGCGCACGCCACGCTGCTCATGGCCCCGGCCGAGGCCATGAGCACGAAGGTTCGGGAGTCGTTGCGCTGGATGTGCGCGAGCTCGTGCTCCACGATGTGCGGCAGACTCGCCGCGCCCTCGGGGAAGAACCAGAAGTGCCCCAGCTCGATGTGGCCCAACGTCCTGGAACTGCGAACAGATTCGGCGGCGCCCCACCAGCCGAGCCGGGCGCCGGCCACGGCCAGGGTGATGCGCTCCATGCCATGCTCGGTTGCGAAGGTCGTGACGCGCGCGTCGACCTTGCGCATTTGGTCTGCCTCGGCCGCCAGAGCGGCCTCGTGCGGCTTCCACACGCGGTCCCGGTACACATCCCAGGTCATCTGCTGGCGCCACAGGCCCGTGATCCCCATGTTGCCCAGCGCGCTGAACCCCACCGCGGCACGCAGCCCGCCGGCAAAGACCACCGCCACCAGCACCTGACCCGCAGACGGGTCCCCTGCGTAGTTGGCCACGGCCATGACGATCGTGAAGACGACGGCGACCCCGATTCCGCCCAACCGGTGCCACACCCTGTCCGCGACCATGGAGCTCACCGTATCCGCGGCACGGGCCTTGGGGAGCTCGATGGTGCGGCGGACCGGCCGTTGAGCGGGGCACGCCGGGCCCGAACGTCCCGTTCTGCAGTGGGTGATCGGCGGTGTCCCCGATGATGGACACCGCCCGGGGATGCGGACAGCCGCAGCCTCATGCGCATCAGTCCGCGCGCGGAGCCCAGGGGGGCCAGCAGGAGACGTGGCCGCAGGGCGCGGGCCTACGCTGCCGCCGACTGAACCTCGGGATGACGGGCCTTGGTCCGTACGGCGGCCTCAATGCCGAAGCGGGGCTCGTCGTTCTCCTTCGCGTGCGCGGTGACGGCGGCCTGGACCTTCCCGGCCAGATCCCGCCAGTGCTGCCAGGCCGTCTCGTAATTCCCGGTCTGCTCCACCGTCCAGGGCGTCGCCGTGGGCTGGCCGTAGGTGTCCCGCAGTTCCAGTACTCGACCGTGCGCCTCATCGGCGGCTCTCTGCAGTTCCACCAGTTCATCGAATGTGTGTGCCACGTCGACGGATCCTATGTCGCCCTTGGCGGTGTACAGGCGTGTCCCACTCAGCGCGCCGGGCACCCCTGCGTACTACTGCGTGGTCTCGCCGTGTGCCGTCCAAGTCCGAAGGACGTGCTCCCGGCCTTCCGTCTTCTCGATAAGCCACACCACCACTTTCGGGTCCTTGCTGTAGAGCCCGACCCACTCCGTGTACCGGTGCTGGGCGGTGTCGAGGACATCCCACTCCCCCTCCACGATGGGGCCGTTGGCCACAAATCTGAGCCGGGCGAGGTACGTGGTCTCCACGGTGTGTGACTCCCCCGTCATGGGCGGCCGCGGCGCCCGGCGAGGGCGGCGGGCAGCACCGCGTCGACGCCGAAGCGGCGGCGGGCGCGGTCTGCGGCAGCCTCGATGCGGCGGGCCTTGGTGTCGTCGGGGTCGAAGGTGAGCTGGTGGGCGGCGGCGGTCGCATCCGTGAGCTCGGCGGTCAGGGACAGTGCGCGTACCCGGGCGCGCTGCAGGCCAAGGCTCTCGTAGAGCCCGGCGGCCGTCCGGGTCAGGGCCAGGGTGTGCGCGGTGGCCTCGGACGGGGTTCGGGTGCGGCTGGTGGTGGTGCGGTCGGCGTAGCGCACGGTGAGCGTGAGCGTGCGGGCTACGGCCTGGTCGTCGCGCAGGCGGGCACCGAGCTGGTGGGTGAGGGCGAGCACAGCGCGGTGGTGTTCGTCCGGGTCGAGTTCGTCACGGTCGAAGCCGTGGCTGACGGTGGTGGTCTTGGACAGGGCATTCGGGACAACGGTTCTCGGATCGTGGGCGTGTGCGCGCTCGTGCAGTTGGCGGCCGGCGGCGGCGCCGAGCAGGCGTTGCAGGGTCGCGAGCGGGGTGCGTGCGACGTCGCCGACGGTCTCCAGGCCGTGGTGGATCAGCGTGCGCGCTGTGGCCGGTCCGACGCCGGGCAGGGCTGCGACGGGGCGCAGGTGGAGGAAGGCCACGATCGCCTCGTCGGTGTCGTCGATGACGGTGAGGCCGCCGGGCTCGGTGACAGCGGCCGCCATGGCAGCCAGCATGAGGCTGCTGCCGGCGCCGATCGTGGTGGGCACGCCGGTCCAGGCGAGGGTACGCAACCGGATCATCTGGGCGAGGCCTTCGGGATCGCGGTCGAAGTACTTTTCCGCTCCTGTGATGTCAGCGATCGCGGCGTCGGGCGGGAGGGCCTGGACGCGGGCGCTGATGGTGGCAAGCAGGTCCAGCACCTGCGGGTAACGCGGGTCGCCGGGGGCGAGGTCGTGGTAGTGGACGTGCACGATGTGCCGCATCGGGGGCTGAGTCGGGGTCATGGCGCTCACCCCGGGCTTCCGGGACTGGTGTGGCCGAGCTTGGTGAGGTCGGCGGAGCGGGTGCCTGCGGGCTGCAGGTCGGCCCACGGGTGCAGGGCGGCGCCGGTCTCCACCGGCAGGGTGCGCTGCGGCCGCGGGCGGGCCGGGGCGGGCGGGGGCGGAAGGTCGTCGCCCAAGAGGCGGGTCACGGCTTCGGGGCCGCGGTCGCGGCGGGCGGCGGCGAGCTCGTCGAGATCCCATACCCGCTGCCCGGTAAGGGTGTTGCGGCGGCCGCGGCGCTGGACCTGGCCGCGGACCAGGAGCAGCCCGGAGTGGAAGATGGTGTGGGCGCAGGCGTCGTGGCTGTCCTCGAAGAAGGCCAGGTCGGTCATGCCGGTGCCGTCCTCCAAGGTGACGAAGATGATGCGCTTGCCGCTTTGGATGGGCGGGGTCTGGGTGGAGGCGCGGACCCCGGCGACGAGGACCTGCTGGCCCGGGTAGAGCTGGGCGAGGCGGGCGGCGGGGACTGCCCCGAGCTCGCGCAGGAGCTGATGGTGGTGGTCCATCAGGTGCCGGGTGACGTCGATCTGGAGGTGTTCGAGCTCGGCGCCGAGGGCCTGGCGGCTGGTCATCTCCGGCAGCCCGGACGGGGCGGGCACCTGGTCCTGGCCGTGGTCGAGGGGCATCTGGCCGGTGGTGGTGCGGGTGCGGGCGTGCCGGTGCAGTTCGGTGATCTGCAGCAGCAGGTCGCGGCGGGTCTGCGTGCCGGCGAGGGCGTCAAGGGCGCCGATCTGCACGAGGCGTTCAGCTGTCGGCCGGGCGGGACGGGCGCGCTGCCACAGGTCCTGCAGGGAGGTGTAGGGCTGGTGGTCGGCGATCCGGGCGACGTCCGTCTCGCTGATGTTCTTCACGCCGCTCAGGGCGAGGCGCACGCCCCATGTGCCGTCGGCGGTCTGCTCGATGCTGTGGTGGGGGCGGGAGCGGTTGATGTCGACGCCGAGGACGGGAACGCCGTGACGGCGGGCGTCGGCGACGATGATCCGCTTGGGCCACATGCCCGGGTCGTGTTCCAGCAGGCCCGCGTAGAGGGCGGCCGGGAAGTGTGCCTTGAGCCAGGCCGACTGCAGGGCCGGGACGGCGAAGGCGACCGCGTGCGCGCGGCAGAAGCCGTAGGCGCCGAAGGCCTCGATGGTCTCCCACACGCCCGTGAGCATGGCGGGGTCGTACCCGCGGGCCATCGCCTTGGTGTGAAACCATTCCCGCAGCTTGGGCAGGCGCTCGGCATCTGCGAGGGCGCGGCGGGCGAGTTCGGCGAGTGCCCGGTCGCAGCCGGTGAGCACGCTGATCATGTCGATGATCTGTTCGTGCCAGATGACCACGCCGTAGGTGTCCCGCAGGATCGGCTCCAGGTCCGGGTGCGGGTAGACGGGTTCGGCGCCGTGCCGGGCGGCGATGTACTGCTCGGGCATGCCGCCGGCCACCGGCCCGGGCCTGAAGAGGCTGATGTCGGCGATCACGTCTTGGACGTCGCGCGGCTGCAGCCGGGACAAAAGATCTTGCTGGCCGGATGACTCGAGTTGGAACAGGCCGATGGTGCGGGAGTCCTGGATGAGCTTGAAGGCGAAGTAGTCGTCCAGCGGCACCTGCTCCGGGTCGTCCAGGTCGATGTGCCGTCCGGTGGCCTGCTCGATCTCGGTCACGGCGTGCGCCATCGCCGACTGCATGCGCACCCCGAGGACGTCGAGCTTGACCAGTCCGAACCCGTCGAGCTCGACATCGTCCTTGTCCGCCTGCACCATCGGGTACTCGCCGCCCGGCGTGGGCTGGACGGGCAGCCGGTCCAGCAGGGACGCGTTCGACAGGATGACGCCGCACGGGTGCATGGCCATACCGCGCGGCAGCTTGTCCAGGCCCTCGGCGAGCTCGAACAGCATCCCGAACCGGCTCGCCTCCGCGGCCAGTTGCTTCAGCTCGGGCAGTTGGGCGAGCGCGGCCTGGATATCGCACGCGCGGATGTGCGGGAAGGACTTCGCCACCCGGTCCACCACGTGCGGCGCGATCCCCAGGGCGAGGCCGGTGTCGCGCAAGGCGTGGCGGGCACGGTAGGTCTCCGGCATGCCGGTCACCGCAACCCGCTTCGCACCGAACCGGTCGAAGATGCGGTCGTAGACCTCCAGACGGCGGGCGGATTCCACATCGATGTCGATGTCCGGCAGGGAGCGGCGCCTGACGCTCAGGAAGCGTTCCATCAGCAAGTGGTGGTCGAGGGGGTTGGCCGTGGCGATGTGCAGCAGATGGTTGACCATGCTGCCCGCGCCGGAGCCGCGCGCGGCGACCCGGATGCCCATCTCCCGCACGTCAGCGACCACCGTGGCGACGGTGAGGAAGTAGGTGGCGTACCCGAGCCGGGCGATGACCTCGAGCTCTTCCTCCATCCGCTCCCGTACGGCCCGGTCGCGGTCCAGGCCACGACGGATCAGCCCGGCCTCGCACCGTTCGCGCAGCAGCCAGTCCGCCTCCCCCGCTTCGCCGCCGGCCCCGACGACCTCCGGCTCCGGGAAGTGCGGCACCCCCAGTTGGAGATCGGCTACCGGGTCGAGCGTGCAGGACGCGGCGGTTGCCGCGGTCTCGGCCAGGAGTCGGGACGCGCGCTGCGGGCCCGCGCCAGCGGCGTGCGCGATCCGAGCGGCGACCTCGGTCATGGCCTCGGGGCCTTTCAGCCACCGCTCGCCCAGGTCCAGCCCGGTCGGGCGGCGGAACGGGATCGGCCGCAGCAGCCGGGCCGCGTCCAGCACGTCCGCGAGCCGGTGCTGGGAAGCATCGGCGTACCGGACCGCGTTGGTCACCACCGCCGTCACGCCGATGCGGTCGGCCAGCTGCAGCGTGCGCGCGGCCAGCCTCAGCGATCCTGGTCCGGTGCCGGACAGCCCGTAGTACACGCACTCCAGGCGCAGGCCTGCGCCGAACAGCGCGCGCCACGGGGCGAGCAGCTGCTCGGCGACGTCCGGGCGGCCTGCGGCCAGGGCGCGCACCGGTTCGGACACCGGGCCCAGCAGGACGACCAGACCGTCCCCGGCGTGCTCGGCGAGCGCGGGAAGGGGCAACAGCGGGGAGCCACCCGCGGCCGCGGCATGCGCGGCCGACACCAGCCGGCACAGGCGCGCCCAGCCCTCCTTCGTCTGCGCGAGCAGGGTGATGCGCATCCGGGGCTCGACCACATGGGCGCCGCCCCTCACCGGCGTACGACGTCTCTGGGCAGGGCCTGCGGGGGCGTGTGCTGCGACGGCGAGGTCGACACCGAGGATGGGTCGCACGCCCTGAGCGGCGCAGGCCTTCACGAAGCGGATCATCCCCGTGACGCAGTCCCGGTCGGTGAGTGCGAGGGCGCTCATGCCGCGCTCCGCCGCGCGGGCCACCAGGTCCTTGGGGTGGGAGGCGCCGTAGCGAGCCGAGAATCCGGAGGCGGTGTGCAAGTGAGTAAAACCATCGCCCCGCACCTCCCGTCGCTCATGCACCCCCTGCCCGGCCTGCATCTCCTTAGGTATCCACCATACCCCGCATTCGCGCAAGTGTTCGAAACACACGTTCGAGAGCTGTGTCCGCGCCAGCGCACGTACGCACGATCGAGCTGTCCTGCGAGATGAAGGGTGAGCTGTGCCAGGACACGAGCATGCCGAGCGTCGCGTCCCCGGCAGCCGACGCCTTCAGGACGCCCCTCCGGGCGGGTGAGCGGCCGTGGTGTCGCCTGGAGACCTCGGGTGCAGCGCAGTACAGAGGCCCCATGGCGATCGAGGGCACCAACTGGTTCGACAGCAACAGCACGACGCAGTACGACCACATCAAGACGGTCGACTCGCTGCCGCGGCAGATTTTTCGCGATGAACGGGTCGTGCGGCGCGGCTACGCCGTCGGCCTCACGGTTGCCGGACTGGGGCAGACCTGGTTCTTCTTCCACCATCGGCCGCCGGCCGTCGCTTTCGGACGCGCCGCGCGCATGTCGATCACGGTGTCCGGGTGGGGTGTCTACAACGCGGCCACCGAGGTCAAGTACGACCGCGTCGCCCGGCGCGATATTCACACTCTCCATATCCACCCGGGCACCACGTGGGGCGGTAGCGCGCAGCCTTCCGACGAAGATCTGCCCGAGTGGGTGGCTGGCTGCAACCCGGCCTCGTCCTCCTGGGACCCAGACCTTGCGGCTCAGGCTCGCCGACTCGCCTCCACCTGAACGTCCGATGGCGCATCTCCACTGGCCGCTGCCCCAATCGTCACGTTCGTACGCCGGTGACGCTCAGCCCCAGTTCCGGAGTTCCTCGGCCACCTGTCGCACATCGCGGCGTCCCGCGACGACGTTCTCGACCAGGGCGATCGCGTCCCGGCTGCTGACCTTGACCTGGACGCCGCTTGCGTGGAGGTAGGCGTAGGCGACCTGCGCGGCGAACAGCTCGTTGCTGTGTTCGAGGGCCGGGATCCTGGCGAGGGAATGCAAGAGCGCAGCAGCCCGGTGGTGTGGGGCCGGGTAGACCAGCGTCCCCATGACCTCGTGCTGGTGGCGGGCGACGGCTGCGGCCAGCGCGCCGTAGTCGGTGATGTCGGGGTCACCGGGGACGAGGTTCTGCGCGACGTCGAGGAGCCAGCGCTCGTCGATGAACAGGACGAAGGGCATGGGTCAGGCGGCGTGGCTGCTCGGTCCCGCGCCGAAGTGCTCGGCGAAGGCCGGCCCGTGCTCGCCGGCGAAGGAGCGCGCCGCATCGAGGAACTGTGCCCGCGCGAGGTCAGCGGTCAGCAGCTGCTTGGCGTACTGTCCCGGCTCGGCGCCGGCGGCAAGACGCTGCAGTTGTTCGTATGTCTCGTCGTCGACCTCGATGCGGATCTCCTTCATGCCCCCACGGTAGCCGGGCAGCGTCCCCAGTGGGGAGGGGTTGCCCACCCGGCTCGGCGCGCAGGCTCAGACGGAGGCCGTGTTCACGTCCCCAGAATCCTCGTACGAGTGATCGCGTTCGGGACATTGTTCGAGGTAAGAGAAGGAGCAAGCTCACCTCGTGAGACCCGGCCCAGGGCCCTCGCCCGGCGAGCCGTCCTCACCCTCATCGGGGGTGGCGTAGAGCGGCAGGCTCGGCTTCATCAGGATCGCGCGAGATCGAGAAGTATCCGTCCTGGGTGCAAGGTCGGCGATCAGGTAGAGATGGCCGTCGGGCAGGACAACAGTCGATGTTGGATATCGCGTCGCCGGATTCACGGTCATGGTGCCATCGTGGCAGGAGGTTCGGCGGCTGAAGAGCCTGTTGCGGCAGTACGGGCCTCAGATGCCCGCACGGGGCGGATTTAGCGTGATCGCGCCAGACCATATAGAACACGCTGACCAGACTGGCAGCCAGTCTTCACGCGGCGAACCCCACGTTGGTCACGTACTCGTACTGGCCCCACTGGCTGCCGAGATCGACGATCTGTTCCACCCACGCATCATCCAACGCCTGGTCGTCGTCATCGGCCCAGGCCTGGACGACGTCGTCCCAGTGGCGGACGTTGAATCGGCGGTAGTCGACAACGCGCTGGCGAGGGCGGGGCACTTGGGACTGGTTCAAGGGGTGAATCTCAACCCGTGTGCCGCGTCCTTCTCTGTTGAGGCGGTTGAGGAGGTAGCGGGACACATTGTGGCGGCGGACCGTCCGGTAGGCCTTCTCGATGTTCTCCAAGTTCTTCTTGGAGGGGTTCTGCTTGCCGTCCAGCCATGCCTTCAGCGTGCGGTCGGTGACGGTCAGGCCAGCGTCGCGGGTGGCCTGACGTGCGTGCTTGGTGCGGGTGAGGTAGTGCAGGCGGGCCAGCAGGCCACGCCGGGCCGTGATGGGGGTAGCGATGTAGCCGGCGAGGCGGTCAAGCTGTCGGGCGACGGCGAGGTGGCCCTTGATGCCGCTGGCACCATACTTCCCGAACTCAAGGTTCCTTTCCGGCATTCGGTTTTGCCCTCCTAGGCATGCCATCTACGGCTCAATATGGGCCAGAATATATCAATTACGCCCTGTTTATTGCGAGTTTGAGACGTCTGGCCCGTGGTGGACGTTGCCGAGATTCAGGAACAGGTCGAGGAGCATATGCTCGCCTCTCCCGCTCGCCGGTTCGCTGTCGACCTCCATCCTGGGACACATGAGGATCACTCCATGCCCTCGGCCGGATCAGGCTCTTCGCCGATCTGGTACACGTCCTTGGGCTTCACCTCGGTGACTCCACGCCCCTCGGGGAAGACGCTCTTCCAGTCCCCGATCACGTGAAGCTCGTCGGTGCCCATCGCGCGCACGACCATCAGGCCCTCGTCGTACGCCCGGTGAGCCTTCCACCACAGATTGGAAAAAGCCTGCGAGCGAATGAGGTGCATCCAGTCCTGCCGGTAGATCTCCCGGTTGAAGTTCGACTCCCCCAGAGTCGAGACGAACTTCGAGTACATCGCCTTGACGTACTCCTCCGTCACCCCGTCCCCCTCCGCGATCGCCTTGTCCCGAGCGTCCTTCAGCACGATGCGGAACTTCTCCAGGAGGCTCTCCGTGGCCCCCGAGGTCCACGACTCATGGATCTCCGGCGGGTCGCACAGGCCGTACTTCGGACCGGACACACGCAGCAGCAGCCGGAGAGTGGGCTCGGTGACCCACAGCGGGCCAGGCTCGTCGCGGCTGCCGATCGGGTTGGGCAGCACCGCGTCGTGCTCCCAGTCCGGCGGGGTGATCAGGTGGACGCCAGCGCGACGGCGGTCGTGATGATTGCCAGTGGAGTGCTCCAGATGGCCAAGCGGCAGCCACGTCTTGAGCGCGCTGAGATAGGCGCCGTTGATGTCGAGTGCGGTTACCTCGTGCGTGCCGGGAGGAAGTTCCGGGCGGGTCCACTTGGGGCGGGCCTCCCACACCGAGTCGGGACCGCGGGCGCTCTGCTTGCGCAGGATGTCGGGCATCCCAGGGTGGGCCACGACGTCGTAGCGGCCACCCTTGCGGGTCTCGTCCAGCAGCGCCATCGCATCCGGGATCGCTCGCTTGATCAAGGCTGCGGTCGCAGCCTCGACGTCACCTTCGTGTTTCGCGAGCGCGGCCGCCACCGCGTCGCCGATCAGGTCCGGCATCTCAGAGGCAGCCTTGGCACGCCTGCCCACCGGGACGACCTTCTGACCGGGCGCGCGTGTCGGGCGCTGCGTGGTACGACGGGCAGGACGCGACGTGACCGGCGTCGGGGATGACGGCGACGCCACGGGGGCCTCGGCATGGGTGGAGGAGCTCCGCGCAACGGCCGCGGCGCACTCGGCAGGGTCCAAGTGCTGCGGGTAGCCAGCCACCTGGTGGCGAGCAGGCTGCCCGCACAGGCAGCACGGCTGCGCCACGGCGAGCTCCTGGTCCTCGTCGGCGCCTTCGGCACCAAGGTCGTCGGATGCGACAACGGGAGGTGCATCGGCACCCGTGTCCTGGGGCTCGGGAGCGCGAGCGCGGACCTTCGCCTTCGCCTCAGCCTGCTCAAGGAAGTAGGCGTACTTCGCGCGGAGTTCACCGCTGGGATCGCGGCTGCCCGCCTCCCAGCCACCAAGAGTGGACGGGCTCACTCCCAGGGCGCGAGCCACCTGCGCGCGCGGCAGACCGAGTTCCTCGCGCAGTTGCCGGCGCCGCTCCGCTGGCGGCAGCGCCGTCGGCTCCGGCACGGCTTCGAGCAGCGCGTCGATCGCCGCGAACTCGCTCATGTCCTCTCCCTGCCGTTCTGCTTGGCCGCGGCCCGCTGAGCGCGGCGGCGCTCGGCCAGGCCGGGGTTGACGGTCTCTTTCACCCGCTGCTCGCCCCAGCCGGTGAGTGTCATGGCGCGACCGATCCGTCCGTGGGGAGGGCGGCCGGTCAGCGGGTCGGGGGCGAGGTAGGTGCGCAGGGCCTGGGCGAGCCGTTCTTCTGCGTCGCGCAGTCCCTGCAAAGCGTCGGCAAGTTCGCGCTCGTCCTCGGTGTTCGCCATACCCTGATCGTCGCGGATTCCCAGACGGTAGTCAATTCATTGATGGTCTTGCTTTTCTTGACCGTCAAGACATACTGTGCTGGGGCCCGGGCCACCGCCGGTGCCACCACACCCAAGGAGAACGACACCAGTGACCCAGCTTGAGAACGGCCTCGCCAGCGCCCGTCACTTCGGGGCGTTATGGCTGTGTGCCTGCGGCGCCGAGAACCCCAGCGACTACGACTCCTGTCACGGATGCGAGCGCCCTGCGTGGGAGTGTGCTCACTGCGGCACCGCCACGGCGGGAGACGCCTGTACCCAGTGCGGGGGAACCGTCAGCTCCGACGACAACCCGGAACTGGCCGAGGAGAATTGGCTGAACCGGCAGATCGGCCCCCGGAAGGTGGGAGGCCGATACGACCACGGCTACCAGGGATCGGCGTACGAGGTCCTCGCCATCGACCGCGGGCCGCGCCCCTCGTGGCCGACGTGGCAGATCACCGTCCGTTACGACGAGGACAGCCGGATCACCACGCACTGCACCGCCTGGGACCCGGCCAAGGACCGTGTCTTGGCCGAGCCTCCGGCCCGCACCGACTTCAAGGAACCTCCCACGTCGGCGGCCGAGGATCGCACGCCGTAGAGCCGCCGCAGTTGGGACGAGAACGGCCAACGACGCCTGATGTCGTACCGCAGCGGCAGAATGAGCTCGCCGAGACCAAGGGGGTCACATCGATGACGACGCCACCCGCGCACCGCAGCCGTGGACGATGCTGATGTTCGACGGGTTGAGCCATCTGATCGGCGGTCTCCTGCTCCTCTCCGGCGTGTCCTTCTTGGTCGCATGGGCCGTTCGGAGAGAGCCGCGCTACCTGCTCGGCGCCGGAATCCTCATCTTCGGCGGCTTCACGTACCAGAGCGTCCTTCCTGATCTCTACGAGGCCCTCTCGGATACCGTCTTGGACGAGCTCGGCGAAGCCCCCGCCTCTTCTGCCTCGCCCACCGACAGCAGCACACCGGAGGCGGGCTTCGATCTGCCGGATGGCTTCTTGTGGTGGGGACTTGGCCTACTCGCCGTCGTGTCGGTCGTGGCGCCGACGGCCGTGTACCTGCACCGGCGCCAGCGCCGTAAGGCCGCGCACGTCGCCCGCTGGCGGGTGATCGAGGCCGAGCACGATGCCGTCGTCACGGCGTACGGCGACTACCTGGCCGATGTCCTGGAGTGGCTGGACCGCCCTGCGCTCAACGATGTCACCGTCCCGCAGACCGAGGCGTTGCTGCACGCCCTTGACGGTGCGGACGATGCCCGCCGCAGTGGCGACCTCGCCGCCTACCGCGAAGCGGTGAGCGCGCTGAAGACTGCATGGCGGACTGCCGACGAACACGCTCGGATGACTGGCACACGGCACCTTCCCCATGAGCAGCGCGCCACGGTCGCCAAGGCCCGCGGACTTCTGAAGCTGGCCCTCGATGAAGGCGGCGACGTTGGCGACCGTCGGGAGCACGAGCGCCGGGCTGCGTACACCAAAGCCCGTGCGCTGCTGGACGGCGTCTTCCTGACCATCCCTCAGCAGGCCGTGGCTCAGCTCGAGACCCGTCGCCGCCTCGCCCTGTCTGCCGCCGAGCCTGCGGTCGCGAAGGAGCCGCGGCTGTGAACTGGGCGCCGCGCTCGGTGCCCTGTCCCTCGCCCTGGTGACGTATGCACTGATCGAGGCCGGGGAGGACTCGCTGATCGTGGCGGTCACGGCGGTGGCAGGTGTGGCGGCTGGGGTCGCCTTCATCGTCGTAGAGAAGCGGCGCCCCGACCCGATGATGCCGCTCGACATCTTCGCGTCCCGCCAGTTCACCGTGGTCAATCTTCGGCATCGGTTTCCTCTGCGGGGCGGGTTCTTGAGCAGGCCCGCCCGCTTCCGGCGCGCGTGCAGCCCCGAGCATCTGGCCCGAGATTACTTCCGGCACCAGGTCACAGCGCTTCCGCGGCCAGGTTCTCCATCTCGATCCGCTCACGCAGCTGCTCGTAGGTGTACACCCGCCACCGCCAGGAACCCTTCTCGCATTCGGCCCGGACGTAGACCGGCGTGGCCTCGTCAAGCTGTCGGGCCTGGTGCAGGGTCTCGATCAGGTCGAGGTGGAACAGTGGGGGCAGCGCGGGCAGGTCCTGCGCGCCGGCTGGCTCGGAGCGGGAGGCCAGGACGGTGGAGTCTCCGCTGCCATCGAGGCCGGAGCCTTTGACGAGGGCGACGACCGACGTTCCGGCTCCTTCACGTGTATTGACGTACACGGTGCGGATGTCCTCCGCGTTGACCAGTGCGAACCAGACGGGGTACCGCTTCGCGCCAGCCGCCTGCCACGAGTCCGCGTTGTGCGTTGCGATCCACACCTGACCCACCGGGAGTCCCCTCCTCCTTGCCTCGTACGCCTCGGAGTTGACCCTACTCCGTCCCTGGACGATCGCCTGCCTGACGCCCGCATGGACAGCGGGGCATCAGGCCGCCGAGGCCGCAGGGCGGCCGCGGCGAAGTCGATGGAGCTGGGCTTGGTCGCTCAGGCAGCGAAAGCAAAGTAGGAGCCGACCGTGAGGCCGGAGAACGTCAGGAGCTGGCGCGGTTTGAGGCAGGTGAACGCCGCGTGCATCCCTATGCCAGCGGCTGCGGCGTACGGCGTGGTCTGCGGGATCAGCAGCGCGACGGGCAGGGCGACCTCGGCGACGATGATGGTGACGGCAACGAGCCGCCACAGGCGGATGTCACGGGCGGTGAGGTTGCCCGTGTGCCGGTGGACGAAGCCGGGGATGGCGTGCTGGCGGCGGTAGGGGACCCGGTCCTTGAGCTGGGTGTAGGCGTGCATCCACTGGGCGAGGAAGAGGCCGGTACGGAATTGGCGGGACCGGTACTTCTGCAGGGCGCTGTTCCAGTAGAGGTCCGTCGTGACGAGCACTATGAGGACCTGGGCCCAGGTGTTGGCGGTGCTGGGGTGGTGCTCGAGGTGGAGGCCGTGGCCGAGGTCTCCGGCGACGAGAAGGCAGGCTCCGGTCAGGAGCGTGAACCGTACGGCGCTCGGGCTCTTGAGGTAGAGCTGTTCCATGGCGGCCCCGGCTAGGACCAGCAGGAGCGCCAGCCGGGGTACGAGGCCGGCGGCCAGGGCGACGGCGGCGGCCGTGCGGACGATCAGGGCGGGCCGGTAGACGCCGGCGAGCAGGCGGCCGCGCCGGAGGCCGAAGCGCTGTTCTGCGAGGCGGAGGCTGATCGATCCGGGCGCGAACCGGCTCCAGCCGCCCTGGCCGAGGGCGAGGGCGAACCGCGCGGCGAGGACGGTGCCGTAGACGATGCGGAACAACTGGAGGCGTCCGGGGTCGGTGGGGCTGTGGAAGCCGGAGATCAGGGCGTCAAAGAACCACATGGCTGTCCCTCACCTCGATCGGCTGCTCGCCCTTGACGGACAGGCACCGGCCTTGCCCGTCGATCCGGTCGTAGCGGCCGGTGCGGATCAGGTGGTCGATGACCGTCTGGAGCTGCGGCGGGGGAAGGAGGAACGTGCCCGGCGACAGGAACGCGTACGGGTTGACCGGCTCGCTCTGGCCGTCCTTCGTGCCGGTGAGGTCGATGATCACGAAGGTGGCCCGGGAGAACAGGGGATAGCGGAACCAGCGGCCGGGCCTGCGGGTGAACCCGGTGATCATCCACGCCACCAGGGCCACGGTGACGGCGAGTTGGGCAGCGGACAGTAAGGCTGAGGGCATGGCAGTGGACCTCCGGGAGCGGGAGGGTGAACGTGGTGGTGAAGGCCGCTACTCGGGCTTGGGGGGCCGCTGCATCAGGTCGGCAGCGGCCTCGTCGAGGGTGACCTTGCCGTGCAGCAGGGCGGTGACCACGGCCGTGATCGGCATGTCGACGCCGTGAGCACGAGCCAACGCCAGGACCGCCTCCGCCGACTTGACGCCTTCGGTCGTCTGCCGGGTTTCAGCGGCGGCCTCGTCGACGCTCAGGCCGCGCCCCAAGCTGTGGCCGAAGGTGCGATTGCGGGAAAGCGGGGAGGAACAGGTGGCCACCAGGTCGCCCATGCCGGACAGACCCGAGAGGGTGGCCGGCTGGGCGCCCATCGCGGTGGCCAGCCGGATGCACTCCGCCAGACCCCGGGTCATGATCAAGGATGTGGCGTTGTGGCCCAGGCCCATGCCTGTGGCGATGCCGACGGCGAGCGCGATGACGTTCTTCAACGCACCGCCGAGTTCGCAGCCGATCACGTCGGCGGAGGTGTAGGGCCGGAAGTACGGAGTGTGGCAGGCGGCCTGGAACCGGCGGGCGGTGGCCTCGTCCGTGCAGGCGATGGTGGCGGCCGCGGGCTGCCGGGCCATGATCTCCCGCGCCAGGTTCGGCCCGGAGAGCACCGCGACCCGCTCGGCGGGCACCCCGGTCACCTCGCGGATGATCTCACTGGCCCGCAGGTGGCTGTGCGTCTCGATGCCCTTCATGAGCGAGACGATGACCGTCGTGGGCTCGATGTACGGCGTCCACTCCGCCAGGCACTGGCGCAGGGACTGCGCGGGGACGGACAGCACGAGGTAGTCCGCACCGGCCAGCGCGGCCGCCGGATCGGTCGTTGCGGTCAGCGAGGCGGGCAGCTCGATGTCCGGGAAGTAGCCCGGGTTGCGGCGGTCGTTGGTGATCGAGTCGGCGATCTCGCTGCGGCGGGCGTGCAGAACGACGCTGGTGCCGGCATCGGCGAGGACCGCCGCTGCGGCGGTGCCCCAGGACCCGGCGGAGAACACCGCCGCACGGACGGAGTGCTGGCTCACGGATCGGTCCTCTCGGTCGGCGCCGGGCCTCCGTCGGGGTGCCGGCCGGGGACGGTCATCGTATCGGCCGCAGGACCTGCGGCAGGGCGGCGCAGCGTCAGCAGGACCGCCCGCCGGCCGGGCAGGCGGGGAAGCATGCGGTTCGCGGTGGCCAGCATGTTCTGCGCCTCGGCGTCGCCGAGCTCGCGCGTGAGGGCGTCCGCGTGACGGATCCACAGCTGGAACAGCCGCTCCCACGTCGCGGGCTCGTCGGGGCGTTCGTCGACGCGCTCCAGTACGAGCCCGGCGGCCCGGGCGTGCTCCTCGAAGGCCGGGTCGGCGTCGTGTCGTACGGCCCGGGTGAGGGCCAGACGGCCGCCGGGTGCCAGGACGCGGCCGAGTTCGCGCAGAGCGGCGGTCCGGTCGGCGGCGAAGGAGAAGGCGTCCACGCACACCACGCCGTGGGCCCAGCCCTCGGGCAGGCCGGTGGCCTCCAGCTGGGCAACACGGAAGGCGACACGGTCGACCGGAAGGAAGGAAGGGGTGCGGGCGGTGGCTTGCTGGATGGCGTACGCCGACACGTCGACCCCTACCAGGCGGGCGGACAGAGCGCGGGCCAGCCACAGGCCCACCCCGCCGCTCCCGCAGCCCGCATCGACCAGGAGCTGGCCGGGCGTCAGGTGCAGGCGGGTGACTAGCAGTCCCAGCAGCGGCACGTCGCACGAGCTGTTCGCGGCGACCTCGTGCGGGTAGCGCTCGCCCATCGCCTCGGCGTACAGGCGGGTGACGAGGGGTGCGCCGGCCCGCACGGTGTGCCAGGTGTCGAACGCGGCCGCCGACGTCTGCGAGTTGGTTGGTGCTGCTGCGGCGGCGGTTGCGGCCGCGGGGAGGGGTTGGTGTGTCATCGGGGCATCGACCTTGTGATCCGGGAGCGGGTGCCGGGAGCGACGACCTGCACGGCGTGGATGGGCTCGGCCGGGTCGGACAGGTCCAGGGCCACGGGCTCGTGGCGGGTGACGCGCTGGATACGCCGGGCGGTCTCGGCGACCTGGTCGGCGAAGCCCCTGCGGGCGGGTGCGAAACCTGCCGTAGCCTGCTGCCAGTCGGCGAGGCCGGTGCTCTGTGCGGGGCGGAAGTCGGGGACCTGGTCGGTGGAGGCGGGCTCGCTCGGCAGGTCGTCCCGTGTCCCGGAGATCAGGGTGAGCCGTGACTGTGCGGCCTCGGTCAGCGCCCTGGTCAGCGCGATGGCGGGGCTGGGGTGGCAGCCGCCGCCGGCGAACACCATCGGGAGGTCCTCCGACCACAGGTAGGCCAGTGCGACCGGCAGCCCGTACGGGCCGTCCACGAGCGCGATCTCCACAGCCATCTGCGCCGCCGTCAGACGGTCGAGGACGTCCCGGGCGTAGGGGTCGTCGACCGTGCCGGGGGCGATCAGTGTGCGCCGCCGTCCGCCGGACTGGCCGTCGCGGTAGAGGACATCCCGTTCGACGACTTCGCACAGGGCGTGCAGCAGGGCCTCGTCGCGGGTGGTCCCGCAGGCCAGGCCGGTGCTGGTGGCCCGCAGCAGATCCGGGCTCCACTCCGGCCGCTGCACCCGCCGGCGCACCACATCGAGGGGCATCAGCATCTTGTCGCCGCTCACCAGGCCGCTGCCCGCCGTCCACTCCCACACCATCCGCTCCAGCACGTCAGCGGTGTACGGGACGGTCAGCGGCAGCGCGGTCAGCGAGCAGTGCGGGCCGATGTCCTGGGCGGGGCCGTGTGCGGCGGCGGGCAGCGGCTGTTCCACGTGCCACAGCTCGATGGCCTCCATGACCGCCGAGATCTTCGCCAGCAGGTTGGTGGCGCCCTTGCCCTGGGACGTGCTCAGGGTGCGGGAGGCGGGCCGGATCGCTGTCCACACCGGCAGCCCGATTGTGTCCAGGCCGGTCAGGTCGGCGACCCGGGTGATCCCGTACTTCGTCAGCCGTCCGGCCAGCAGCTCCCAGGTCTGCTCCGGGTCCCGGGCGCGCACCGTCCCGGGCAGCTCTAACAGGCCGTTACCGCCCATCACAGGCCGCCTCCCTCGTCGTCGTCTCGGTCTCTTCTCTCGTCTCGGCCAGGAAGCCGGGCACAAGCCGCTTGACCGTCTCGACGGCGTACGCCCCGCTGATCAGGCCGCGGGCGGACGCCTCCGCGTCGAGCGTCTTCGCCTGGCAGTGCCACACCTGGAGCAGGACCTGGCGGGCGACGTCGTCGGACACGGACGCGGCCCCGGGCCTCTCGCGGCGGAACACGGCGAGTGCGTCGGCGTACCGGGCGACCGCGACGCGGTCTTCTCGGGTCTCCCCCGCCAGCAGGACGGTGAGGGTCGCCTCGTCGCGCAGGTCGAGTTTCGGGTGGAACACCCGGTGCGCGGGCAGCACACCGCCGGTGGCCCGCTGAAGACGCTCGGGCAGCGGCAAGCCCTCGCCCCCGCGTGCTGGTTGCCGGGAGCGGTGGTCGAGGAAGTCGGCCCAGCGCTCCCGGAAGTCCTCGTCGAACACCTGCTGGTAGATGACGCGCATCTGCGTGGGCAGCTCCAGCCCGTCCACGACGTGGCGGGCGAAGTGGTTGGACCAGCCCCAGAAGTACGGCGAATCCCACGTTGTCGGCGCCGGTGGGGCTCCGGTCGGGCCCCGGCCGCGGAGGGCGGTGCGTACGGCGGCGAGGGCGTCGAGGCGCTTGAGGTCGCCGAAGTACGGGTCGCGTTCGCGCTGTTCGGCCAGCCACCCGGCGAACTCCGCCTCTCCCTGTCGCTGGCAGACGGCCCGTACGGCGGCCGTGGTGCGCTGCGGGTAGTAGACGCCGCGCAGCGCGGCGAGCAGCTGCTCGGCCCGCGCCTCGTCCATGATTCCGGCCGCCCGGGCCAGTTGAAGAACGTGCCGCACGTTGACCAGGGGCCAGGTCAGCGCCTCCTGGTCCCCGTCCGGGGCCTGGCCGACCGCGACCTCGTCGTCGCCGCTGATCTCTCCGTTGATGTAGTGGGTGTAGATGGTGCCGATGCCGATCATCCCGTAGTCGTCCAGTTCGGCGGCCCGCAGGGCGCCGATGCTGGCCGCGCCGATCACCTGCACGCCCCGGCCCATCGCGTGCAGGATCTCCTTGTGCTTGAGCGCCGGGGCCTGGTGGTACACCCCGTCGATGATCACGGCCGTGTCGCCGTCGCAGATCGAGGCGTCGAACAGGTCCCCGTGCCGGACCGGCGGCAGCACCCGCACCCCCGGCTCCGAGAGCACCGGCTCCGACCGCGCGAGCGTCGGCCCGACGTACACGTGGTGCACAGCTCCTCCTTACGGTCAAACGGGAGGGGTGTTCCTCCCCGGCCCTTGCGGGACACGGGGAGGAACACCCTGGGCACTGCTACGGATCAGGCGGGGACGAACGGGTCGTCGTTCTCGACGTCCTCGGCGACGACCACCGGCTCGGTGGTCACCGGGCTCTCCTCCGCCGGCGGCGTTCCGACGGCGGTGGTGGCCGCGGCTGCGGCAGCGGACTTGGACTTCATGACCCCTCCTAGGGACTGGAGTTCAGCGGCCGGCCGGACCGGCACGCCAGCTGACGTCCGCCAGTGAAACCGCTCTCGTCGAGGCCGGTAACCCCCACCATGGGGGCCCCACCGTGGGGGTATCGTCTGTGCTGACGCACCGTCACGCTGCAAGAACACAGGGGGACTTGTGGACGACTTATCGCGTTCACCAGCTCAGGTTCCGTACCGTCTGCTGCGCGATCCGGTGTTCGTCCATGCCGTCCGCGACCGGGACTTCTCGGTCGTGTTCGCCATGGCGCACGGGGCCGGGGTCAGCTTCAACCGGATCGGTGAGGCGTGCGGCATGAGGTCCGAACGGGTCTCCAAGATCGCTCGGGGCGAGGCGACGGTGACCTCGCTTGACACCATCGAGCGAGTTGCGGACGCACTTCGGATTCCGGGTGCCCTTCTCGGACTTGCTGCGCGACCCTGGGAAGACAGGTACCCGACGCCCTACCCGGAGTCCGACGATGGAGACGACCCCATGAACCGCCGCCAGCTGCTGCGCGGCGCCCTCGCCGCCGGTCTCACCGGAACGGCGCTCACCACACTGACCGACACCCGCCAGTCGTTGGACCTGGCACTCGCCGCCGACACCGAACCGGCCGACCTGTCCGACCTGGAAGCGGCCGCCGAGACCTATGGCTACGGCTACCACGGTCAGGCCCCCACCCGTGTCCTGGCCGACCTCGTCGCCGACTTCGACGAGCTCCGCCCCCTCCTGAGCACCCCTCAGCCGGTCGCCACACGGATTCGGGTGTGCCGGACCGCCGGGCAGATGGCCGGCATGACGGCGATCGTGCTGCACGACCTCGGCGCCCGGCGCGACGCCCGGGCCTGGTTCGCCACAGCCGCCACAGCCGCCAGGGAGTCCGGCGACAAGCAGCTGCTCGCCTGGATCTGGGCACGCGAGGCCATGGTCCCGATCAACTACGGCGCCCCACAAGCCGCCGCCCAACTCGCCGAGCGGGCACGACAGGCCGCCGGAGACCGGCCGACCGCCGCAGCGACCCTGGCGGCCGCCGTCGCCGCCCGCGCCTACGCCCTCTCCCGCCAGGCCGAGCAGGCCCGCGCCGCGCTTGCAGTCGCCGACACGTACATGGAGCGACTCGACGCCGGCGCGCGGGCCGACACCTGGTTCACCCACGGCGAGCAGAAGCACCACGTCCACCTGTCCCATGCGTTCACCGCGCTCGGGGACACTTCCCGGGCCCGGGAGAGCCAGGCCCGGGCGCTGGAGCTGTCCGCGTCGACCAGCACGATGACGCGTTCCCTGCTGAAGATCGACGCTGCCACGTGCGTCCACCACGACGGTGACCCCGACGAGGCGTGCAGGCGGACGATCGCCGTGATGGACAGTCTCCCGGAGGCCTACCGCAGCGGGCTCGTCCGCCGCCGCGCACTGGACCTGTACCGCGCGATCCCTGCCCATCATCACCAAGAAGCCGCCGTACGCGAGCTCCGCGATGCGCTCGCGGCCTGATCGGCCCATGCCGTAGCCAAGTCCATGCCACAGCTAACGGTCGTACCGGACGCCGGGCCCGTGACCCCAGGGAATGAGCCCGCCGACGTGGCTGCCGCAGCCGGATCGTGCATGCATTCGGCCTAGGGGTGTACGTGGTGCCGTTGCTCGGCCCGGATTCGGGCGAGCGAGAGCACGGGCCATTGTTACCGCACCCAGGGGCCACCGGTAGGCGGCGGCAGAGACCTTCGTCTCCGAGAGTGCGGCCGCCAAAGGGCCGGCCCCCTCGTGGCGTCGAAGGAAGCGCCGCGAGGGGGCCGGTACCGGCGGCAAGGCCGCAACCGCCGGCGTAGGCTGCCCGCGCCCTTTGATCTCGGCACGGCGCGGGCAGCGGGGCTCTACAGCTCAGTGGTGGCGATCAGCGCGGTGGCGAGCTGGGGATGGGCGCTGGGGGCGTGGATGAGACCCGAACTCAGCGCGGGGTGCAGTGTCTTGGCCTCCTGCGGGGTGCGGAGTCTGCCCCAGGCGCCGTGGGCGGCCCGGTCCATCGCCAGGGTGATCAGAGCGGCGCGGGAGGGGTCGGCGCACACGGGGGTGGCGATGACCACGACGCTGGCGGGGGCGAGGGCCGACAGGTCGCGCAGGAGGCGGCTGGCGGCGTCGTCGTCGAGGTGCTCCAGGAGGTTGACGGCGGTGACGGCGACGGGCTCGGTCAGGTCGAGGTGCTCCTGCAGGGCGGGGTGCTGGAGGATGCCGGGCCTGCTCAGGTCGGCCTTGATCACCCGCACGTTGGCGGACTCCTCCAGCATCATGCGGCCGTGCGCGAGCACGATCGGATCGCGGTCGGTGTAGACGGTCCGGGCCCCCGGCTGCCGACGCGTGACCGTGTCATGGAGGTGGGGGCGGTGGGGCAGTCCGCACCCCAGGTCGAGCAGCTGGGCGATGCCGTCGCGGGCGAGGCGGTCGAGGGCGCTGTGCGCGTACGCGCGGGCCTGCCGGGCCTGGACGGCCGCGCCGGGATGGAGCTGCCGCAGCACGCCGACGGCAAGGCGGTCGGCGGTGTAGTGGTCGGTGCCGCCCAGCAGGTAGCAGTGCATCCGGGCACTCGCGGGCGTGCTGACGTCGATCACTGCGCACCCCCGTGGCCGTGGCGCGGCGGCTCGTCAAGGGTGGTGTTCATGGCGCTCTCCAGTGATCGGTGAGGGGTAGGGCGCCCCCGCCCGACCGAGTCGGGGGAATCGGGCGGGGGCGCCTCGGAGCAGAACCGCGACGGGGGCACGGTCCTGCGGGTCTAGGGGCCGGGGGAGAAGGGCCGGGGGTTGGTGGGGCGGGCGATGAACATGCGTCCGGGCTTCCAGTCCTCCGCCACCAATGCCAAGTCGGTGCACAGGCACCGCGTGCTCGGCTCGCCGGCTCCCCACTGGTTGGCCACGCTGTGCAGCACGCGGGCGCTGTCCGGGTCAATGAGGTCTGTATGAGGCTGGGTGCAGGAGACCGACACGACGTTGACGCTCACCTGGCCGTCGGCCAGTACGGTGGCGACGGCGATCCGGTCGCCGGCGTGAGTCTCCACCGCGTCGGCGATGAGGGCCCGGGTACAGCTGATGATCGTCTCAGCGGTCGATTCAGGTACGGCCCACGCGACGAGCAACAGGCCGACGTTGGCTGTCGCCTTGTCCTCCACGTCGGGATCGGTCGTGGCGTACTGGAGCGTCAGGTACTGCGAGCGCTTCCACGGGTTCTCCAGGACGCCGTCGGCGGTCGGTCCGCCCTGGTGGTGCGGGGGCTGGGACGCCGCAGATCCGGCGGTCATCGTTGTCCTCCCTTCTCTCAGCGGGTCCAGAGCGTGTGGACCAGCGCGACGCCGAAGGCGAGGACGATGAGCCCGGCCAGCGTGGTCGTGATGACCGCCTCGGCGATCCGGGTCCGCAGCGGCCGCTTCGGGCGTGAGGTCATGGGCGGCCTCCTCCCTGGTCGCTGGTGACGATGTCCGGGTTCTGGCATGCCTGCCGGGGTGCAACGGGGAATGTGGTGAGCGTCGGGACGCTGGGCTTGAGGAGCGGGCCGTCACCGGTGATCAGGGCGGATAGTCCGGGCATCTGACGGGGACGCTGTTGCATCTGGACCCGGCGCGGCCTCTGACCGTCGACGATGACTCGGACCTCGTTCCAGCCGAGGTCGTCGCGGAAGTAGCGTGCAAGCTGGAGGTTGGGGACCGTGCAGCGCACCCACTTCGGCTCGGGATCGGGGCGGCGGGCGGCGTAGTCGAGCACCCACAGGGTCATCAGACGCGCCAGGTGACCCCCGTGCTGGTCGGGGTGGGTGTACATCAGAGCCACGCTCATGGACACCTCCGTACGCTCGCTCGGCGTCCATCCCCACTCGGGCGTGGTGGCGTAGATGGCCATGCAGCCCACGACGGCGTCGTCCTCTGCAAGGAGCATCAGAGCCATGTCGTCGTCGACATCCCCGACGAGCACACGGATGGCCATGCCGTCCGCGGGTAACAGGCCGCGCTGACACGACCAGTCATCGCGAGCTCGGAGGAGTCCGTGGACCACCGCCCGGTCGTCGTCGGTGGCCAGACGCATTACGTACACCAAAGCCTCGTCTCGTGTGAGGGCCGCCTGGTGACAGGTCACGGGCCCGCTTGCGTGGGAAGGGAGTTCGCTGCCGCGTAGTGGAGGTGAGTCCGGGTCACCGGACAGGGGCTTCATGTGGCGAGCGCCGTCAACTCCTGCGTCAGCTCATCGATACCGAGGACACGGAACGAGGTCAGTCGGCGGATCAGCTGCGACGCGACCGTGGTGGCTATGTTGGGGTGTCCGAAGGGCAGGGCGTGGTCCGGCGTCGCAACGACGACCACCTCGCTGCTCGCGTTGAGGCCGTAGACGGTGCCGTGCACGCCGTACAAGGGGGCGTCGCCCGCCTGCACGAGGAAGACCATGGGGTTCTTCTCCATGTGCGGGCAGAGAGCGGCAGCCGAGCGGGCGTGCTTCGGGCACACCGGAGGCTGGTTCGTGTCGAACGTCGGCTGCGCGGGGTCCTGGTCCTTCGGCCCGGCGAGGAAGACGTACCCAAGAGGAGTCTTCGCCGGCCCCGCGCAGACCTGACACCGCAGGCCAAGCATCGTCCCCATCTGCCGGTAGGGGTGCATGTCCTTCCACACGGGTGCACCCATCGGCATGCCCCGGTCGTCCAAGGGGTTGAGCCAGCACCGCGCCCACAGCACGCTCAGCCCTGCCCGCTGCAAGGGCCGGTCCCTGGGATCCTCGTCCCAGTAGTGGATCGTGGGCCAGCGTTCGGGATTGAGGATGACCAGGTCGTCCGCCGGCGCTGCGTCCTCCCCCTCCCTCGCGGTGATGAAGGGGGCCGGGCCCAGCCCGGTCGCGGAACGCACTGAACGGTCCCTCTTTCTGGTTGGTGCGTACGGGCTGTACGGCAGTGGAGGGACGATCACGACTCCTCCTTCAGGCACTGGTTCGCCACCAGGCGTTCGAGCAGTGCGTCGAGGGTCCAGCCCATCTGACGGACGTACCCGACGGCCTTCAGGGGGTCTGCCGGCAGGTCCTGCGACCGGACGGCGCGTGCCTTCTCTACGAGTTCGCCGACCTGCTTGTCCTGATCAACGACATTGGCGGTCACGGCAAGGTTCACGAGCCGCATCAGGTGCCCGCGCAGTCGCATCGCGCTCTCGCCGATCTCGTCCTCGCTTGGCGTGTAGTCGTCGAGCACGGCCGCGAGGTCGTCGAGCAACGAGCCGTCGATGTACGGCTTCCACGTCTGGACCTTGTTCAGCACCCAGCGGAGCCGGTCGGCGTCGAAGGGAAGCACAGCAGCCCGTACGGGGTGTGTCCAGGCCGGGACCTCTGCCGGGGCGGTCACGGCCGGTCTCCATCTGGCACGGCGAGGCTGCACCAGGTCTCTGTGCCGTCGTCGCTGGTGCCCCAGGCGCCGCCGTGCTCTTTGGCCAGGGCCTCGACGAGCGCGAGCCCACGCCCTGCTTCGGCGTTGTCTTCGACAGGCTTGCGCGAGGCGTTGGCGTGGCCCGGCATGCCGTCGATGACGACGATGCGCAGGAAGCCGTCCCGGACCTCGAGGTTCAGGCTGATCTCCGTGGTGCCGCTGTGCAGTACCGCGTTGGTGAGCAGTTCAGACACGATGGTCATCACGTCCTCGGCGAGCGCTTCAAGCCCGCAGTACCGCAGGCGAGCGGCAGTGACCCGACGCATGGCACCCACTCGGCACGCATCCTCGGCCCGGGGCGGTCTCGTGCCGCGTCGGGGGGCGATCTTGATGCGTTCGTTCATCACGTCCCCGCCGCGGCGGAGGGCCGGGCGAGGCGTCTGTACGGCTGTCGTCGTCATCACGTCCTCTGGGGGCAGGGGGGAGCTCGCCGCGTAGTGACGGTGGAGGTCGCGGCAACAGCGAGCGAGGGGAACCACGGCTACCGTGCCGCGCGCGGTGTAGATGGGCCGTGCGGCAAGGAGGTACGCGGCCTCGTCGAGGCTGCGCTGAGCTTGGGCGTGCAGGTCTTCGTTCTTCCGGGAGGCGGCTTCCAGCGCGTCCTTCAACTCGGGTACGAGCACGGCGAGGTGACCACGCAAGAGCAGCGCGAGGAGTGCGGACTCCTCTCGATCCATCCGCGGCTCGCGAGGGTCAAGGACGCGTTCAATGACAGCCCCGGTCAGGTCGGTATCCACGGGCAAGAGCTCGTGGACATTGGCCTGGTACTCGACCGCGATGATCACTGAGCCTCCCCTGGCGTCAGGAGGGCGCGGACGGTCTTGCTGTGGCCGTCTGCGGCAAGGCTCCAAGTCACCTCGGCGCCGAGCAGGCGTACCTCCCGCAGGCCGCCCCCTTTCTCGCCGCCGATGGCGGCCTGGCTGTCGGGGAAGTCGGGGGATGGGTCCCGGACGTCTATGCGCAGTTCGTCGGCCTCGGTCACGGCCAGGAGCACGTCCATCTGCCCGGCAGGCTCGCTCGATTTGCCATGGTCGATGGCGTTGCACGCGAGCCGGGCCAGCACTTCGACTGCCGCGACGATGTCGCCGGGCCATCCCAGGATCGTCAGGTGGGTGAAGGCCTCTGACCTGATGCGCCTCAGGCTCCTGGGAGCGAGCAGATACGAACGGGACCACTGGCGGTCGACAGGGGCGCCGATGACAGACGATGCCGTTTCAGCGCCACCCTCGGAGGACGTGAGAGCCAGGCTGCGCGGCCCGGCCTGTGGGTACGCGGCGAATGCGGGCACGCTGAGCAGCCATGTCCGCAGCGCCATGCGGTCACCGGGGTACCAGGCGATCTCCTGTTCGGCGGGCGCGAGCAGGCCGGAGGCATCACCGCGGGAAAGGGCATGCTCCACGGTCCGCCAGCCAGTGCGGCGACGCCGCGGTGAGTCGAGCGGCGCGAGGTCATACACCTCATGTACGACCGTCCAGCCCTGGTACACGGCGAAGTCGCGGAGGGCCGCCAGCGCATGAGCCGCGACCTGCGACGTGAAGGTGCACGTGTAGAGCACGACGCTCGGGGCGTCGGCGATGGTGCCGACGGTCTCGATCGGAACTGCAGCCCCGGAGCTCACCACGTGCCTCCCGTAGCGGCGTGGTGCCGACAGACCTGGACATGCCACGCCAGGCGGCCGCGACCATCCGGACCGCTGGCCGTGTAGGCCAGGCCGCCTGGGCGCAAGTCGTCAGTCCCGCCACACCGGGCACAGGCGGACCCGGTCAGACGGAGGGTCTGCTCGGGACTCATCCGCAGGGGATCAAGCACCTCGGCACGGACATCGACGGACGCCGACAGCAGCGTGGACACCGTCGGTTCCGAGCCTGTGGCCTGCACGAACGGTGTCATGAGCGCTTCCGATCACCCGACGGCCACTGATCGACACGCAGCGATTGGGCCGCTACCTGACGTGTCCAACTGCCTCTAGAGTGACGCCATGCGCACTGTCTGCGCAAGTGCGCAGCAAATTCCTAGCAAGTTACGAACGTGCGTGCGGAATACTCGGAGAGGGATGACCTGCTATGTGTGCAGCTCACAGGGACCGTGCGGCAAACTATGGGCAGGCAAGTGCGCAAGCGCAGGGCAAGCGACGGAGGGGAAGGGGGCGGCGACGCATGGCTACTCAGCCGAGGACACCCACGGTCAACAAGCGCCAGCTCGGCGCCGAGCTCCGGCGCCTGCGCAAGGCCCGCGGGCTCCTGGTCGCCGACGCAGCGGCGCATCTGCAGTGCTCCGAAACCCGGATCAGCCGTATGGAGACCGGCAGCGGACGGGTCAAGCCGAAGCCCGATGAGATCGCCAAGCTCTGTGAGCTGTACGGCGTCTCAGAAGAGCGCCAGGTACTCGCGCTGCTCAGCATGCTCACCGACTCGGAACAGCCGGGATGGTGGGACGCCTACCGGGAGATTCTGCCGAGCGGCCTCGAAGTGCTGTTGGGGCTGGAAACCGACGCACGCGTCGAACGTGCCTGGGAGCCCGTGCTGGTCCACGGGCTCCTACAGACTCCCGACTACGCCCGCGCGGTGATGTCAGCTCACCCGGGCAATCGGCCGCACGACATCGAGGACCTGGTGTCGGTACGGACAAAGCGGCAAGAGCTTCTCTTGCCCGGGGACCGGGACCCGCTGGAACTGTGGGCGATCCTCGATGAGCAAGTGATCCGCCGGCCTGTTGGCGGACCGGACGTCATGCGTGAGCAGATCGGCCACCTGATCGAGGTAGCCGCCATGCCCAACGTGACGCTGCAGATCGTCCCCATCGCCAAGGGGGCGCATTCGGGCCTTGCCGGGGCGTTCTCCCTCCTCGAGTTCGAGGAGTCCGACCCGGTTGTCTATGTCGACAGCCCTGTCGGGAATCTCTATTTGGAGAAGAAGCCCGATGTGCGACGTTTCACGACTTCGTTCGGCTTGCTCCAGGCCAAGGCCCTTGATCCCGAAGAGACCGCGGCGCTGCTCCACCACGCCGCAGAGGAGAAGCAATGACCAGCAGCACCGGGCATCCCGCACAGCCCGACTTCCTGCCAGACCTGGACTGGTTCAAGGCCTCTGCGTCCAGCGGCCAAGGAGGGTGCCTTGAGGTGGCCTTCTTGCCCGACGGCCGCGTTGCCCTCCGCGACAACGAGGATCTGAGCAACCCGCCCTTCGTCCTGACCCGCCACGTATGGGAGTGCTTCCTCGACGGCGCCGGCAAAGGCGAGTTCAACCTTCCCGATGCCACTGCATGATGTAGGCGTCTATGCCCCCTCGGCCCGTCCTCCGACGATCGGAGGACGGGCTCTTTACTTCCGGCACGTAGGCCGCCGCGAGCTCGTCAGCTGCGACTGGCACGCCCGGTTGGCCACGCGGGCGGCTTCGAGGGGATGCGGCCGCTGCGCTCGTCACGCCGTCATCGGTGTCAGGCTGTAGCCGGTAGGGTGGCGGCGCGGCGTGCACGTACGCCGGAGCCCGCAGGGGGCACGCGGCCCACGCCCGCGCCCCGGTGATCCGGGCAAGGTTCTCGGAATCGCGTGTGGTGTGCTCGTCTGCTGTCACCGGTGCGACGCGTGCGTGGGACGTGGCGCAGTCTGGGACTGGGCATGACGCGAGACCGTAAGAGGAAGCTGAAGATCCGCGCGGAGATGGCGGCTTTGGGTCTGTCGTACGACGAGGCCGCCGTCGTGGTGGATTCGCGCGGCGAACCCGCCGCCGGTAGCCCGCCGCCGGCCGAGGTGCCGATGGCGGACGATCCGCTGGGACTGAGTGAGGGCACCGAACTCTTCACCGCCCCACTGCTGGTGGTCACCATGTTGCCGCCCGGGCCGGAGGGCCTGGAGGCCGCCCAGGTGATCGCGGACTCTGTGGACTACCTGGTCGACCCGAACGCGGGCTGGTACCGGGGACGCGCCGAGGTCTGGGGGCCTCGGCCGACTCAGGAATCGGGGATGGCTCCGCTGGCCGGGCACCGACCTGGCATGCTGCTCGCGCAGGTGACGGCCCGGCGCCGCTGGACGACGCAGACCCTGCACGATTTCCTGCGGCACGCGGCGACCGCGATCCTGGCCGCGCTCGCGACCCGGTACCCGCCGATCACCGACCGGCACGTCACCGTCCAGGCCCTGACGATGGAGACCGCCAGCCAGATCCTGACCGGGGAGGCCCAGCCCACCGCCCAGACGGCGAAGGCGCATGCGAGCCTGCGCGGCGCGGTGGCGCAGGACGGCGGCGAGGCCGACGAGATGCCCGACGACGCCCCCTATCCGTTCCGGGTCGTCGATGCCCGTGACTGCGGCTGGTACGCCGTCGGACGGGCGCTCTACCTCAGCACGGCGTCCGCGCAGCGCGGAGACGAGCCGACGCCGCTCGACGAGCTGGAGGCAGAGCGAGGCCCCCTGCGGGCCGTCGTGCCCGCCCCTGCGGAGGACCTCGACCAACTGCGGTCCGCCTTCCTCGACGCCGGCCCAAAAGCCGTGGCGTCCCTCCTCGTTGCCCTGTACCGCCTAGCCCGGCACCACGCCGAGCTGGAGTACGAACGCTCCGGCGTCATGCGAAGCGGGCGGCTGTACGCCGGCGGCGAGGACACCTGGGAGACCGTCGCCATGCGCAGCCTGACCTGGGGCCTGGGCGTCGACCTGGCCGACAAGCCGAAACGCCTGCACGAGCCCCTGATCGAGATAGTGCGAACTGTCGTCGACGCATGGGTCTCCCCCGACTCCCCTGCCTACATCGAGGTCGCGAACAACCTGGCCAGCGCCTTCCAGGCGGCTGAACGAAAAGCAGGTGGCTGGCAGGCCCTGGCCGACGCGTACTTCCAGCCCGGCGCGCGGTTCGCCCACTCGACGAACTCCGTTGAAGCCGCGCACGCCTGGCTGTTGGGCCAGCCGCCAGCCCTCGAAGGCACGTAGACGGAGTTCCGTGGTAATCGACATCCGCTGTCGACAGCCATCGGCCTTGCCAGGCCAGCCGGCGCCGAGGCCGCTGCGGCGTCGGTATGGTTCGGCTGCTCACGACGTGCGTGCACCTCGCGGGCGGGTACGGTCTCACCGGCAGGTCACATCATCCGATCCGGGGGAAACCGTGGCGCTTTCAGTCCTCACGCGGCGTCTGGACACACCACGCAACGTGTACGGCGAAGTCGACTACTCGCCGCCCGCCGCGGGGGTCGCTGGGTGCGCCGGCTTGGCAGGCTTCGTGGCTGCCGCGAGCTTTGCGATCAGCTCCCGGCTGTGGCACGACGATCGGACCATCGCGTCCGTCGTGATCGTCGCCGGGATACTGGTACCCGGGTACGCGGTCTTCTTCCTTGCCCGCCGGTTCATGACGCGCCATGGGCTGTACGCCTGGCAGCTCGTGGCCGCCAGCGCCGTCGCCTGCGCGGTCATCTGGGCAGCGCCCAAGCTCTCGGACGCAATGTATCCGCATCCCTGGGACCGCTACGACACCCAGTTCGCCTCCTGTCTCGCCGGCACTCCCTACGCACCGCGTGAAGCCGGTGTCGAGCTCGATTCCGACCAGAACGCGCTGACCCTCTTCTCTCTGGTCAAGGAGGTGCCCGAGCTGCACGTGGGCCCTGCGTACCAGTTCGCCACTAAGCCCATGAAGGGGCTGGACAGTCAGTCACGGCAGATCCTGGACCAGCATGGCTGCTAAGGCTCCTGCCTCGTGTTCATTCATTGGGTGCCTAGGAGTATCCCGATGAGGGCTCCGCCAAGCAGGAACGGGGCGAAGGGAATGCTGGTCGTACGGCTGGCGCGGCGAGCGAGGATGAGACCGACACCGTACAGCGCACCGAGCAGGAACCCGGCGAAGGTGCCGACGAGGACGATGGCCCAGCCATACCAGCCCAGGACGGCGCCCAGCCCGATGGCGAGCTTCACATCGCCGAAGCCGATGCCTTTGGGACTGATCAGGAAGAGAGCAAAGTAGCCGACTGCGAGTACGAGGGAGCCGAGCAGCGCGGTCGTCCAGCGCCCCTCTGCGCCGGGCAGCAGCGTGGTCACGGCGAGCAGGGTGAGCGCGGCTGTGGCGAGCGGCAGGGTCAGGACGTCCGGCAGTCGGTGTGCTGCAAGGTCGACGGTCGCGAGCAGGACTCCGATGGGTGCGAGCAGCAACCAGACGCCGAGTTCGGGCCGGATACCGGTGGCACCGGCGAGGGTGGCGCAGATAAGGGCGGTGATCGCGGCGAGGAGCGGGGTGTTGGGGCCGTACGGGGTTCCGTCGGCGCACCGGGCTCGTCCGATCCATCCCTGTCCGAGGCCGGTGATCGGGTGCCCGGCGGGACACGCTGCCTGCCACGGATCGTCCGGAGCGACGGAGAACCGGTACGCCGCTCTGGGGATGAGCAGGCCTGTGCCGCCGCCCCACAGGGCAGCGGCCACGATGATCAGCAGCTGTTCCACCGAGTGGACCCTAGTACCCGCGTCCTCCTCCCCCCTCTCTTGGGCCCGGCGGGGCCGTCACGGGTCCCCTCCCCTGCCGGGCGTGTTTGCTCGGCCAGGGTGGAAGTTGCCGAGGCCGAGCGCGGCCTCCCATCAGTTGCCGGCCAGCTACAGGATCCGCTCTGTGCGGGAAGCCACACGGGTACGGCGTCGGGGCGGCGCAGCTGCAGGACACCTACCTGACCAACGAGGCCGGGCCGGTTGCTGGGGAAGACTGACCGGCGGTCGTGCCCGCCCCGGCCGGGCTACCAGCCTTTGTGAACGTCACGCGGTGCAGGGGTGGTTCGTCGCTCACGCGTGCCCGCCGTCGAGGACGTCGTCGGCGCTGTAGGTGCGCGCGTGAGGGTCAGTGGAGGCTTCGATGGCGCGCTGAATGTCGGGATGGGTGCGCAGTACCCACACATGCCGGTACTCGGTGACCAGGGCGCGCACGGCTTCGAGGGCAGCCGTGTCGGTGGTGCGGACCGCGTCGAGGCGGGCGGTGAACGCGGCGAGCTCGGCCGGGTCGACTGCGCCGAGAGCGGCCTTGAGCTCGCCAATGGTCTGGGGACCCTCGTCAGCCTCGATGCGGTACGGGTTCCGCGTCGGCGGGGCCGGATGCGCTGCGGCGGAGGTCATCGCGCGGTGCTCCTCAATCGTGTGGTACTCCGACTATGCCGTGTCTGCCGCCTGTGGCGTAGTCGCTCGGCAGGAGAGCCCCGCTCTCCTGCCTGGGTAAGTGCCCCTGGCCGGCAAGGGGTCAATGATCATGTGCGACCTTTCTCGCCTTCGATGAGCGTCAAAACCGGTGTGGTCGGGGCAAACTCACCATCCTCGAGTGCCGCCTCGCGCCAGACCCGGGTCAGCTCAAGGAGGCGCTCGGTGCTGTGGGCGAACGGCAGCGGGGCCGCCTCCGGTACGCGCGGCCGCAGGATGGACGCGGCGAACCGGGCCGCGTGCATGGCCGCGGTGGCGTGGGCATCAACCGAGCCGTCCGGCATCCGCCGTTGGGCGTCGAGGCGTGCAGCCAGGGCGAGCAGTGCGTCGTACGTCTCGTCGTAGGCGCGGTTCATTGCGCTGCGGCCCTTCCGGTTACGCGCTCCGGCTCATGATCGCGTCGAAGACGCGATCAGTCTCGGCTTCCATTTCGACGTCGAGACGGCGGTTGAGGTCGCGGATGGTGTCGTATGCGGTGCGTACACCGTCTCGGTTGCCTGCCGCGTCTTCGAGGAGCATCCAGTCCTGGTAGAGGATTTCAGCACTGTCGTCGACGTCGATGCCGATGCGTACGGCGCGGCGTGCCGCCTCGATGTCGGGGCGGGGGGCGGTGCGGTGCCAGGTGGCCAGGGTGTGTGCGACGTCGACGATGCGGACGAGCATTTCCTGGATGCGGGTGGCGGCCCAGGTGGGGTCGGTGCCGGCGAAGGGTCGTCCGCGGACGAGTGCGAGGGCGGCCTCCAGGTCGGCGATGCCGGTGGTGGGGCCCTTATGCAGGCCGCGCTCGGCGAGCTGGGTGAAGCGGGTCCAGTCGCAGCGGACCTTGGGTGACAGGCGGTAGGTACCGGTGCGGTCGCGGGGCAGGTAGAGGTTGCCGTCCGCGTCGTTGCCCAGGCGGTTGCGCAGTTCAGAGATGCGGGTCTGCAGCGTGGTCTTGCTCCAGGGGTTGCGCGGGTCCATGGCCTCGCGTGCAGTGTCCGTGCTGCAGCCGGGCTTGAAGTACAGCAGCGCGGCGAGCAGGGAGATTCTCAGGCCGTGGCCGGAGGCCTCGATGCCGGTGACGCTGACGGGGCCGAGGACCTGGACTTCGGGGGCGTGCAGGTCGATGGCGTCGGCCGGCTCCTCCTCGAGTTCCGCAGGTTCGGAGAGCTCACGGGCGTCTGCTGTGGTCGGGGCGGGGGCGTCGGGGTCGTCGGCGGAGTGGTCTGGCGGAGGCACCGGTGCCAGGATGCGCACGGAGGCGGGGGGCGCGGCGCCAGACAGCGCGGTGAAGGGTGCGTCCGGTACGGCGGTGGGCGATGCGAGGTACGGCGGGGCGGGCGGGCTGCTTGGCTCGGCCGGTTTGTCGAGGCTGACGGGCGGGACGAGTTGCCAGGGGCCCTCGGCGGAGCGGGCCGGCTCGTCGGCGGTCTGCAGGACCTCGAGGAACTCGCGGTACTCCTCGTCGGTCATGTACTGCACGATCAGGTCGCTGTCCAGGACGTCGAGGTGCTGGGGTGTGTCGGAGCCGACGGTCAGGCGTACGGCGTCGGGGAAGGCGTCGCTGGCGCCCTCGGCGGGCAGCACCAGGGCGACCGGCAGGTGCCGGGCCGCGGTGAGCGCGTCGGCGAGGTGACGGGCCTCGTCCGGTGTGGTGGTCTCTGCGGCGCAGATCAGCATCCACGGCAGCGGGTCCGGCTGCTCGTCGCCTTCTGCGGGGGCGTGCTGGTGGTGGGTGAGGAGCAGGTCGCCCAGGTCGCTTTGGGCGGCGCGAAGGTGCGGCACCGTGCGCAGGCGTCCCTTGGGCAGTCGTGCGGGCAGTTCGGTGTCCAGACCGACGGTGAGGATTTCGGCGTGGTCGCTCCACGTGCTGGTGGCCGCGTCCAGGGCGATGACGCGGGCGGTGTCGCGGACGGCGGTGGCGTCACCGTCGAGGAGCAGCACGCGCACGGTGGCGAGGTTGAGGAGCAGGTGGCTGCCGTCGTCGGGGTGGGTGCCAAGGGTGACCAGGCCCGGGTAGGGGGCCGGGGTGTCGCGGGCCTGGTCGGCGTCGAGCAGGGGGTGCGCCGCGTCCAGCGTCCAGCGCCCGTCGGAGGCCTGTGTGAACGGGATCGGGGGCTGAGTCTCCGGTGCGGGGTCGTGGTCGATGAGGAGGTCGACGGCGCGGGAGGTGGCCCGGGCGCCGCGGATAGCGGGCAGCGGGCGGCCTTGCTCGGCGGCGTGATGGGCCAGGGTGCGCAGCGCGGCGTCCAGGAGGTCGACGGCCTCCGGCTCGGCGCCCGCCTCCAGGACCTGTTCCAGACGGCCCGGCTCTTCCGGCATGGCGATCGTCTCGCCCGGGCGCCGACGGCGGCGCTGCAGCAGCCGCTTGACCCCTACGGTGGCGATCAGGGAGCCGGCGAGCAGCAGGCCGATGCCGGCCGCCTCGCCTACGCCGACCGGCGCCTCGTCTGATTCGCCGGTGGCTTCCGGGGCTGGCGTGGCGGTGTCCGGCGTGGTCGATGTGGATGGGGCGGGAGTTGACGGCTGCGCCGAGGCGGACGCGGACGGCGTGGCCGACGGCTTCTTTGCCTCAGGCGTCGGGGACGCCGCGGGTGGGGCCTGCTCGCCCTGGTCGTGCTCGGTGGCGTGCGGCGTCGGAGTCGCGGGGGTGGCCGCTTGGTCGTCGGGGTGGGCGGACTCGCGCGGCGCGGCCCCGGTGTCCCCCTCGTCCGGCGCGGTGTCGTCGGCCTGGTCGTGGTCGGTGTCGGCGCGCTCGTCGCTGTGGGACGGCGTCTCGCCGCTGTCCGTGCGGCCGTCCGGCTGGTCGGACGGGGCGGTCGCGTGCGGGATGTCCAGCTTGAGCCCGGGGCGGATCTCGTCCGGGTCGGTCAGGGCAGTGCCGCCGGGCTGTGAGGCTCCCCGGTTCTCGTCGAAGATCTCCGTGTACTTACTGCCGTCGCCCAGTTCGTCCTCGGCGATGCCCCACATCGTGTCACCGGAGCGCACGGTGTACGACGTCGCGCCGGCGTCGGCGGGCTGGGTGTGGTCGGTCTGGGTGCTCGGGCCGGCGGTCGGCATGTCGGGCACGTGAAGGACCCAACCGGGCTGGATCGGCGCGTTGGCGTGGAAGGTGTTGCCGTCGGCCATGCGGCGGCCTTCGTTCGCGTCGGCGATCTTCGTGTAGAGGGCGCCGTCGCCGTAGAGGTCCTCGGCGATGCTCCACAGGCTCTCCGCGGGGCGGGTGTCGCGCACGGTGTAGGTCTGCTGCGCCGGATCGGCCGTCGACGCCCGTGTGGCAGCGGGGTCGGCGCTCTGGTCGGTCGGCGGCGTTGCGGTATGGGCGGCGTGGCCGGGTGCGTGGCTGGCAGAAACTGTGGGGACGGCCTGGGCGGGGGTGGCGGCCGAGGCGAGCGCGGTGCTGGTGGTGAAGAGCATCAGGATGCCGCCGACGAGGGTGGCGGCGGCGCGCTGACTGACGCCCAGCCCGGGCAGGCGCGGGGCACTGCGGCCGCGGAGCTGCGCGGGGATCTCCAGCAGCAGGGACAGTACGAAGCTGGCCCAGCTGATCCATCCGACGATGCAGAGGGCCAGCATGAACGCGCTGCCGGTGTCCTGGCGCGTGAGCAGGTGGGTGAAGGCGTCGCTGCCCGAGTCCCAGATCGCCGTGGTGGCCTCCCACAGCAGCCAGGGCAGGCCGACCACCAAGGCGCACAGGACGATTGCGGATGCCAGGGCGCGCAGGAGTCGCAGCGAACCTCGCCGCGTGGGCGCGGTGGAGCGGGATCGGGTCTTGGACATCCGGTTAGTCCTTCTCGGGTTGGGTGATCCCGTGTAGCAGTGAGGCGGAGCTGGTGGCGTTAACGGTCCACGTGTTGGGGGCGAACTTGCCGGTGTAGGTGTCGGTGACCTGCACGGTGATCCGGTGGCCGTCGCCGCTGACGGTCACGGTGCCGTTGACACCGGCCGCGTTCAGGTAGGCGCGGGCGGCCGCGGCGGCGTCTTGGGGGGCGGCGACGATCGCGTTGCCGGTGATGGCCTGGGAGGGATCGATGGCCTGGGCGGCGGCTCGGGCGGCCTCGGTGGCAACCCCGTCGGCGCGTTCGTGGGCGCGGGTGACGCCGAAGGCGTCGACGGCGAACAGGCCGCCCAGAAACAGCAGCGGGACGGCGATGATGGCAACGAAGACGGAGACGCCGCCGCGGTCGTCGTGCCAATTCCGCCGTGGGGCGCGCTGTGTGCTGGTCATCCGCGCTCCCGGTAGGCGTCAACGATCGAGGTGAAGGAACTGGTGACGGTACGGACTCCGGGGCCGCCGCCGAGGACGAACAGGTCGCCTAGAGGGACGGTGCACGAGACGGTCACGGTGACCTGCGAGACCTGTCCGACTGGCGCGGCGAGCCCGCTGGTGTTCGCCCGCACGCTGGTGGTGGAGCAGCTCTGCTGCTGCGAGTTGAGGGAGTCCGCGGCCGCTTCCTGTGCGGCGGCCTGCCCGGCGCCCGGGGTGCGCTCCAGCGAGGCGGCACGGGCAGCGGCCTGGGCGGCGGCGTCGGTCTTCTGCCCGGCGACGGACAGCCGGGCGCCGGCGATGAAGACCAGGGCGAGGGCCAGGAGCAGGGGCACCACGATGACCGCTTCGATCGCGACGTCGCCGCGGTCTCGCTCACGGGGGTTGAGGTGCTTGAGCATCATCCGTTCCCCTGCGCTGTGGTCCACCGCTCGATGGGCCCGGACACGGTGGCGCTGACGGTGAATCCGCCCACGCCGGGCACGAGGGAGATGGCCTGTCCTTCGACGCGGATGCGGATGCGTTCCTGGGTGCTGCCTGCGGTGGACACCTGGGGGCCGGTGAGGATGTTGCCTCCCAAATCCTGCGCCGCGGCCTGCGCTTTGGCCGCCCCGTCCTCCGGCCCGGCCTCGTACATCCGCCCGGCTGACACGCCTTCGCGGGCCGCGGTGTAAGCGACGTTGCGGGCGTAGGCCCACAAAAAGCCCTGTACCGCGGACAGCGTCAGAAGGATCACGACGGGGAAGATGATGGCCACCTGGATCGGGGAGGACCCCCGGTCGCGTTCGTGGCGCGGCAGCACTCTGTTCATGGTCGGGCCGTCAGCCGAGGTCGATGTCGCCGAGCTTGCCGTTGGCCTTGGCGTACAGGGCGGCCAGGCCGCCGGCGATGAGCAGGGCGCCCACGATGGCGGCGACGATGATGATGACGGTGGAGACGGGGCTGTCGCCGCGGTCGCCGCGGGTCTTGATCTCCTCATGCGCGTCGGTGAGTCGGGTCCGCAGCGCGGCGGCCTGCAGGGCCACGGTGGTCTGTGCCTTCAGCAGCGTGTTCTTCACGAGGGGTTTTTCCTTCTGTTCTCGGTGCGCACGGGATGCGTGGTGGTCAGATGGTGAAGACGTTCAGCACGGCCGGGAACGCGACGGCGATCATGACGATCACGGCGAGGAGAGCTGCCGGGACGTGCAGCTTCTCGCTGTCGGCGTTGGCCCGGGCGGCTTCCGCCGTCAGGAGCTCGTTGGTCAGGCCCTTGGCGCGGTTGCGGAGCGTGTCGTAGACGCTCGCGCCGTCGTCGGAGGACAAACGCATGATGTCGGCGACGTCGTTGAGCACGGTCAGGTTGAGCTGGGTGCCGAGGTCGTCCAGGGCCTGCCAGGGGGAGGACTTCTCCGTGCGGGCGCGCAGCAGGGCTTCTTGGATCCGGACGAAGGCCCAGCCGCGGCCGATGCGGGCGGCGTCTTCCAGGGCCTGGTCGGCCGCGACGTTGGAGGCCATGCGGGTGGCGACCAGGTCCAGCCAGGCAGCCGCCGCGTAGGCGAACTCGGTGCGGGCCTTGGCGGCTTCGCTGGCGACACCCCAGTCGGGCACGAACCACAGCAGTGCGGCCAGGAGCACGCCGACGCCGGCCGGGATGAGCAGCGGTACGGACAGGCCCATCAGCGTCCAGCCCACCACCAGGACGACCGGGGCGAGCAGGCCGAGCAGGGCGAGGGCGACCTTGTTGACGAGGAACTGCTCGGGCGTCTGGTTCAGCAAGTCCAGGTCGGTGCGCGGCAGGCCGCCTGGCATCCGCTCCGCCCAGCGGGCTGCCCAGGCGGTGGAGGGGTGGGAGCGGCGGGCCCGATCCCCGGGGCGAGTGGCGGGCGGGTCGAGGCGGCGCAGGGTGGGACCGAGCTTGGGCGCGGAGGGCACCAGCTCGCGTACGAGCAGTGCCACGCCGGCACCGGCGAGGCCACCGCAGACAACGAGGGCGGTCATGCTCATGCGGCCAACTCCTCGGCGGCAGGCTCAACTTGCTTGACCCGGCTGCGCGGATCAATGATCAGGAAGCGGGGCACCGGGTGGTGGCTGGCCAGGCGGCGGGTCCACCACAGCACCGCGGCGAACGCGGCGGCCAGCAGGGCCAGGACCATCTGGCCGAGAAGGGTGCCGTAGGGGTCGGTGTAGGGCACGAGGAACCCGCCCAGGACCAGGCACAGGCTGATGATCGTCATCGTGCGTACGGCGCTGCGAGACTTGGCCCTGCCCGATTCGATCTTCCGACGCTCGGCGACTTCCTCGCGGATAGAGGCGGAGACGTCCTCGAGGACTTGAGCCAGACCCGGCCCCGGGTCGACCGCGCACAGCATCAGCCCGGCACACACCTTGTCCGCGGTGACGTCGTCGAGCCGGTCGGCGAAGTCCTTCAGCGCGTCCACCGGCAACCAGCCGGCCTTCAGCTTGTCGGCGAGTTCGCTGACCTCGTCCTCGATCGCCGGGGGCGGATTCTTCCGGCTGGTGATCAGCGCCTGTTCCAAGGCGAAGCCGAGGCGCAGGATCTCCGACAGCCGCTGGGTCCAGTCGGCCAGGGCCTCCAGCTTGTTGATCCGTCCCTTGACCGACGCGGTCGGGGACAGCAGCCACGGCACTCCCACCACCGCTGCCCCGAGCAGGACCGCGGCCACGAACACTCCGCTGAGCAGCCACACCACGGCCGTCACGACGACCGCGGCCACAGCGAACATCCGCCGGCGGGCAACGCGTTCCTTGCCGTCCGGTCCGCCCGACCACTGCGCCCGCCAGCGGGCGAAGCGTCCCTGCCCTGCGGGCTCCGTGGTGCCGATCGTGGCCGCCACGGCCGCGACCAGACCACCGGCCAGCAGGGCGCCGCACATCATCCACCACAGGGCGGTTGTCATGCCCCCACCCCCTGGAAGGCGGCGGCCTGGTCCAGCACATGGCTGGAGAAGCCGGCCAGCTCCAGACGGCGCCGGGAGCGCGGCGACAGCGGCGCCGCAGGGGCCGCCCGCAGATCCCACTCGGAGGCAGGGCGGAAGATCTCGTTGTAGGCGGGGCGGCCGTTCTCACCGATGCCGGTGATCTCCCACACGTGGCTGACCAGACGGCGCGGGACGGGCCCGGACTCGTCGACCGACATGAAGACGACGAAGTGCAGGCCGTTGGCGATCTGCCGGTAGGCGAGCTGCTCGGAGAAATTGCCGCGGGCCAGCAGGTACAGCTCGGCGATGCGGTCGAAGACCACATGCGGCTCGGAGGCGTGCATCGTGCACATGCTGCCTGGCCGGTCACTGGTGAGGGCCTGCATCATCGCGGTGACCTCCGGGCCGCGGACCTCACCGACCACGACCCGCTTCAGCGACATGCGCTTGGCCCGGTACATCAAATCCATCAGGGTGATCTCGCCGACCGCGCGGCCGTCGACGCGTTCGCCGTTGGACTCGCGGCCCTCCATCGGCACCACCTGGGTGTGGTAACCGTTCTTGTGGGCCCACAGTTCGAACTCGGTCTCGATGGTGCCGAACCGCTCGTGCTGCGGGATCTCCTTCATCAGCGCGCGCAGCAGAGTCGTTTTGCCCGAGGACTGCTCGCCCACGACCATGATGTTGCGGCGGGCGCGGACGCACGCGCCCAGCAGAGCCGCGACGGTGGCGTCCATGGTGCCCCGCTGCACCAGGTCGTCCAGGGAGGCGTCCTGCAGACGGTGGCGACGGATCGTCACGAACGTGCGGTCGCCGGTGATCTCCGGGTGCAGGGCCTGCAGACGCGAGCCGTCCGGCAGCCGCAGCGCTACATCGGGGCTGGCCGTGGAGAACGTGCGACCGGACTGCCCGCTGTTGCGGATCAGGTCGCGCACCAACTCCTGGAGCTCCTCCTCAGATTCGGCTACTGGAGAGACCGCGGCCGGCGCGGCGTCATCGCTGAACTTGAGGAACACCTCGTTAGGGCCGTTGATCCAGATGTCTTCGACCCGGTCGTCGTCCAGGTAGCGCTGCAGCCGACCGGCCCTGAAGAGCATGTCGAAGACCAGCGCGGCCAGTTCCTGCTCATCTGCCGCAGTGACCGCGCGCGACACGCGGGCAGCATCGCCCCACACGGCGACCTGCTCATTGATCAGCGCGCGGGCCCGCTGTTCACGTGCCGGTCCGACCAGACTCGAGTTGGTCTTGGCCTCGGCGAGCAGCTGGTTGTTCACCCGCCGCTTGATCTCTCCGGCCGCCCGCGCGTCGATGTGCACACGGGGCACGGTGCGGTCGTTGACCATCGCGGGGGCAGCGGCCTGCCCCGGGGCGCGGCGCGGATCGTACGGCGAGCCCGGTGCTGGCACGGCCGCGGGCGGCTGGGGGACGGGCGCGTGGTAGACGTTCTCAGCGCGCACCGGGCCCTCCCCTCATCAGGCGCTGCTGCAGCGGGGACGCCAGCCGAGCACGGCGCGTGGCCACACGCTGCCGGATGGGCGTCGTCGCACCCTGCGCGGCGGTCATGAGCTTGCTGGTCATGAAACCGCGGCCCTCCGAAGCGCCGTCCGACAGCACGGCGGCCTCCTCAGGCCGGTACGGAAGGGTCGCCACGACGGGGGTGCCAATGCCGAGACCGTCGAGTTCGGTCTCGATCTCGCGCGGCCCGTAGGGGCCCTCCTTGATCAGGATGATCCCCAGCGAGCCGGATCCCCGGCCGCTCTCCCCGTCCAGGAGCGCCCGCAGCTGTCTGATGCGGGAGCGAGCGGCGTGCACACTGCGCACCGTGCCGCGCATCACCATCAGCACCACGTCCGCGCGCAGCGCCAGCACTCCTGACGAGCCGAACGCGCCACTGCGGCCGAGGTCGACCAGGACATCGTGGCCGGCGGCCTTGTCGATGCCGGTGAACAGGTCGGCGAGCTGGCCCCACACCGGGCCCAGGCTCGCCGCCTGAGACATCGCGGTCAGACCGGGCAGAAGCAACCTGTTGCGTTCGCTGCGGCGCTCGTCGTTCTCCAGGGCGATCAGCTGGAGCCAGAACGCGTCTACCAGCTCCTGCGTGCGGGACGACTCAGTCAGGTTCCGAAGGCCCCGATCGGCCTCGACCCTGCCCTCCAGCGCACCGGACAACACCGCCCCGCCGTCGGGGTCGCACTCCGCCAGCACCATGCTCCGACCGGGATCGAGCGGCCAGGTGCGCAGCAGTGCCAGCGCCGTGCTCGTGACGCCCGGCGCGCCCGGCAACCCGACCAGCGTGATCACCGCCATCAGGAGCCTCCGGGGGCATCCACAACGAGCGCCACGTCACCGGTGGCGGCCTGCGCCGCGAGCGCAGGACCGTACTGGGCGGGGACTGCCACGTCGACCACCTGTTCGCTGGTGTTCTGCTGCTTCTCCCCCACCCGAACGACCCGGGCCTCAATCGACTTCGGGGTGGAGTCCTCGCCGCCTTCACCGGTGGTGGCCTGCGATCCGTCCGAGGGCGTGGAGACCACCAGGACCTTGTCACCGGGCGAGAGCCGAGTCGCCGGCATCTGCGTCTGCTTCAGCCCGATGCCCACCAGCCGCTCCCCCGGCTTGACCAGCGTGCGGGTCGTGACCTGCCCCTTGGAGAGCATGGCACCGGGCACCAGGGCCACCGCAGCGCGCTTGCCGACCACCTGATCACGCTGCGAGGCGGGGATCGGCTTGAGTACCGGATCCAGCGACACCGAGGCCTCGATCAGATCGGAGTCCTTGATCACGTCCCCGGCCTGGACTTCGTGGGCAACGGCCAGGACCGGTGAACGCTCGCCGGTCGCCTGGAAGGCGAGCAGACCGCCACCGCCGCCCGCTGCGATCAGCGCGACGGCCAGGGCGTACATGCCCGGACGTCGTCGGCGCGCCCGGAACCCCACCGCTGCGCTCGGCACCTGGCTGTGCGTCGGTTGCGGGGGCACTTGGCCTGCTGTGGTGGTGGCCGGAGCCGCCGTGTTGCTCACGATGCTTGCCTTTCTGAAACAGACGTCACGTCAGCTGCTCAGCTGCCTACGGCCTGCAGCTCACCGACTGCCACCTGAACCTGGGACTGGCGGACCTCGGTCAGCTGTCCACCCCCGCCACCACCGGCAACCTCCCAGTCGATCGACCAAGTCGACGTGGCGGTCAACTTGAACTTGCCGCCTGCGTCCGCAGAAGTCTTGGAGAAGGTGTGGCCGCAAGTCGGTGACTCGGCCATGCCCTTGGACTCGGTGTAGAGCGTGCCCGGACCGTTGCAGGTGACCGTGGAGCCGTCGCCCATGTTCCACACGATCTTGGTGACCTTCGCGGTGGCCGTGACCGTGATTCCGCCAGCCGAGGCCGAGGCGATGTTCGGCCCGTATGTGGTCGCTGCTTGGTTGACCCACATCCACATGGGGACGCCGATCACGTACTTTCCGGCCGCGCGAGGGCTGGCGATGTCCGGGCCTTTCAGAGTCATCTTGTCCACGGCCTGCTGAGCCAGTACGGCAGGATCGACAGCGGGCGGTGGGGCTGCAGCCCAGAACGTCGTGACGGTGTTGTTCACATTGAGGCCGATGAACTCCTCAGTGGTCCAACAAGTGCGGGTGTAGACAGCCCCGTCGTCGGGATCGTGCCCCTCCCAGAGTGCGCTACCGGCAGGCGGCGGAGGGGCCAGCTTCTGCACGGTACAGACCGGTGCGTCCGGATCCGGCTTGCCGGGCTTACCACCCGAGTCCTCGCCGCCGCCCGTCGAGGCCGGCGCCTGAGAGCCGTTGGAGCCGTCCACCCCAACGCCGACGCAGAAGTCCACCGCTGTGCAGCTGCCCACATCGACGTTCCCATTCCCCGGCCCATCGGCGGCCTGTGCACCGGCAGTCATGCACGCGAGGGCGGTGGCTGTGGCAGCGCCGAGCAGGACGGCCCGCGTCAGCATTTGCTGTTCTCCGGCGTGGCGCTCAGCACGACCCATCGGTCCCCCCATTTCTCGGCTTTGACGATGCTGACGTACCGGGTGAGTCGCTCCTTCGGGAGCTCGATCTCCTTGCGGGTGTCGGCATCGACGAGCTTCCAGCTGGAGACGTCAACGCAGTCCCGCACGGTGGCCGAAGCGACTTTGCGGTCCAGGTCCATCGCCCGGACCTTCGGAGAGAGCGTGACCTTGCCCTGGGCGATCTGGCCCGCGCTCTTCATCGCCTTCAGGTCCTGCTTGGCGGAAGCCAGGGCCGTGCCGACGGCGTACTTGTCCAGCTTGGTGCCGTCCGGACTCGCCTTTGCGTACGCCTTCTCCTTCTCGTCCCAATAGCTCCGGTAATCGGCCAGGAGCGTCCGAGATGCCGCTTCCTTGGGATCCGTGGCGGGCGTCTGGCTTCTCGACGCCGAGGAACTGTTCTGCGGCGTGGGGCCCTTCGCTTCGTCATCCTTCTCACCGCCGCAAGCAGTCAAGGAGAGCACCGCACACGAGGCAGCCACCAGGCCGATAAGTCGATTTTGCTGATTTCGGGTGCGAAGCGTGTTGCGCTTCGGTCGTATCGCTCCTGCCATTACGCCTCCCCGTTTCTTCCCTTTCATCGCCGTTCGACCTGGGGTGTGGTGCGCAAGGTGATGCGACTGCCACGCTCACTGAGGTCTCGGGCGCGTGCCGTAGTCACATACGTTACGCAAAGAATCGTCAATACCACAGTCCGTTCTTCCTGCTCAGCCCCACAGTGCGGGCACGAAACCGTCACATTCCCGCACGGCGGGATACGCAGCTCGATAAATCAGCAGCCGCTTCCCGTCATCAGGGACTCAAAGAGTCACAGCTCGCGCCGTGTTCCGGTCATTGACCCGAGCGCGGAGGTCCGCGACGCCATCGCCGATTGGTCCTCGGTGCCAACGGACCGAGCGGCCATGGGAGTTGGAGTGCTGGCGCGGAACCGGATTCCCCTGAGATCCCACGGCGTGGTCTCGGACGAGCAGGACGTGCACGCTACCTCCATCACTCAATCTCTGTGTCACCAGTCGTCGCCGGAATCCGGCTGGACCTTGTGGCAGTACATGCACTGATTGCGGCCGTGACGGACGCGGGTCCGCCCTCCGCACTGGTCGCACTCGCCCCGTTCGCGGACCGGACCCTTGCCAGCGACGCAGGCCGGGCAGGTGTGGCCCTCCGCGCTGTACGTCCAGCCGGACGCGGAGACATAGTCAGCGAACTCGGGGCAGTTGAGTTCGTACGGGTCATCGACGGGTTCGAGCATCAGGGCGTTGCAGGCCCGCCGGTCACAGGTCACGGCGTCACAGATCATCGGGGCTCCCAGGTGGTGTGGTGGCGGGTGAGCAGGATCTGGGCTGGGCGTCCGTCTTCGGCCTGGCCGGCGGGGTCGGTGCCGGCCCAGACCAGGTGGACCCGGACGCGGTCGGGCTCGCCGTTGACGGTGCGGGCGATGCCTGCCTGGATGCGTACGTCGCGGTACGGGGCCCGCAGCAGCTCGCCGCCGAAGTAGCTCGGCCACTTCTCCCGGCCTGCGCCGGTGACTTCGGCAAGCCAGATGCGGGAGGCGAGGGCGACGAGCTCCTTCTCCTTGGCCCGTGGCAGGTCGGCGGGTGAGGAGCGCTCCAGGAGTTGCTGTACGGCGTAGTCGCCAGCGGGGCCGTCGCCGGGCACCGGGACCACGTCAGGAGCCGGTGCGGTGCTGGCCACTGCCGTAGGGGAAGCGGGGGGAGCGGACGGGTGCGCGGGGCGAGGCGTGGTGTCCACTGCTGCTGCGGGTGTTCTGGGTGAGGTGGGCTGTGCCTCGGCCTGGTCAACGTGGGCATCCCGGCCGCTGTGGTCGGCGGTGCCGGGGCGGAGCAGGGCGATGCCGAGCAGGACACAGAGTGCGCCTGCCAGCAAGGGCACGAGAGCGGAAGACCTGCGAGGCGTAGGGGTGTTGGTGCTCATAGCAGGCGGGCACCTCCCGCGTAATTGTTGTCCCAGACGGCTTCGGTGCGGACCTTGGTCCCAGGCCGTGGGGCGTTGACCATCTGCCCGTCTCCCAGGTAGATGCCGACGTGGTAAATGGTGCTGTCGCTGGACGTGTTGCCCGCGAAGAAGACCAGGTCGCCCGGTTCGAGAGCGCCGACGCCGCGGCTGGCGGGGATGCGTTTGCCGACGCCAGCCTGTTGGGCAGCGGTGCGCGGCAGCGAGATCCCGACTTGTGCGTAGGCGTAGGTGGTCAGGCCGGAGCAGTCGTATCCCTTGATGTTGGTGCCGTCGCTTCCCCCGGGGGAGCAGCAGATGCCCGTGGTGGGGCCGTTGGCTCCGCCGCCGCCCCAGCTGTATTTCTCGCCGACTTCGCTGAGGGCGGCGTTGATGACGGCGCGTGCGTTACCGGTGGCGTTGGCTCCGATTTGGATGGTTCCGTCGCCGAGTTGGCTGTAGCGGTCGATCCAGGACAGGACATCGGTGACGTACGCCTGGGAGTGGTTGTACTGCAGGATCGCGGCCTTGAGCTGGGAGCGGTCGGTGAGGTTGCGTCCCTTCCCGCACAGGTAGACCGCAGCGCCGAGCGCGGCGTCGTCCGCGTTGTGGGGGTTCTTGGTGCCGTCGCTGTTGCCGTCGCGCCCGGTTCCTTCCCAGGTGGAGGGGAGGAATTGGAAGGGTCCGACGGCGCGTTCGCTGGTGCTCGTGTCGTCCCACTTACCGCCGTCGGTGTCGCGGAAGGCCGTTCGGTTGCCGCCGACTCCGGATCCGTCGAGGACGGGGCCGAGGATGTGCGGGGTGATGTCGCCGTTGTCCTTGACCGTACGTCCCCCTGCGTGGTTGGACTCGATCTTGGCGATGCCGGCGAGGATCGCCCACGTCATGCCCTTGCACTTGGGGACCTCGCCCGGCAGTTGCCCGGCCGCCGACTGGTAGGCCATCAGCATCCGTTGCGGGATGCCGGAGACCTTGCCGACGGTCTCCATCGCGGGGGTGTCCTTCTCCCTGGCAGCGGCGAACACGACAAGCAGAACGGGGGTGCAGAGCAGGGCAAGGATCACGGTGGCGCAGCCGAGCTTCTTCACCGGCTATCCCCCGTGCCGCCGTCTGCCGGGTCGGGTTCCCAGGGGAAGCGGCGCATCCAGACGTCGTCCGGGACGTGACCGTCGTCGGTGGCGGGGCCGCCGTAGTAGCGGGGTCGGCCGGTTTCGTCGAGCCAGTTCTGCTGCCAGGTGCGCAGGCGGTTGGCCCGCTGGATGGGATCCGCGACCGCCCGGTAGCTGCGGCGGGCGGGGGTGGTGGCGTCGCGTACGCCGGCGCGGGTGTCGGATCGCCAGTGCGCGGACTGGTTGCCGTAGTGGGCTCGCTGGCGGCCGAGCTCCTGGTTCAGTTCGGTGGTCAGCTCGCTCTTGGCACGGCGCATACGGGTCCACGTGGCGGGCAGGCCGACGGTGGAGTAGAAGGCCACCTTGCCGGTGCGGACCAGCATCCGGCCGCCGCGGGTGCGGCGCAGTGCGGATTCGAAGCGCGCGCCATAGGGGATGACGCCCTCGTCGCTGTTGTCGATGACGCGGCCGGTGCGTCCGTCGATGAGGGTCGGCAGCGGCCGGCCGTCCGGGCCCACCGGTGTGATCTTCTGGCGGGGGCGCTTCGGCCCGATCAGCGCGGCGTGTGTGGCGCGCATGCCCAGCGCGACCGGGGCGAGGGCGCGGCGGGCTTCGGCAGCACCCTCGGCAAGGTAGTTGCCGGGGTGACCGGGCATGCCGGTGGAGTCGCCCAGGGCACGCAGGCCGGAGGCGAGGCCGGCGTGGCGGTTCATGAAGGACACGTGCGCGGCGGAGCCGCCGACGCCGCCCGGGCCGCCGTAGTTGACGGAGGAGATCGCGGCGGCGGTGGCGGCGGCGTTGGGGTCCATGGTGTGGCTGCCGCCGATGCGGGCGTAGCGCATGCGCTCGGCGATGCGGTGTCCGAGGCTGTGGCCCTTGCGGAGCATGATGCGGTGCGCGACCAGGGCGGTGACGGCCAGTCCGTTCAGTGTGAGCAGCCGTTCCATCAGCGGCGTCTGGTTGTTGGCGAGCAGGAAGCGGGCGGCGACGCCGAAGGCCGGGATGAACACGGCGATACCGAAGAGCACGACGACGGAGGAGGCGTAGTGACCGCCCCACCGCCACAGCACGGCCCGGTTGGGGCCCGGCAGCATGGACCAGGCAAAGACAACGACCCCGCACACGGCGGCGATCGCGCAGCCGAACTGGGCGGCGAAGAGGGCCAGGACCATGGCCAGGATGACGATGGCGACGATGAGGACGGCAATCAGGACGAGTCCGGCCCCGATGACCCGCTCCCACGTGGCTGTCTTCATGGTGGACGCGGCGAGCTTGCCCTCGTCCCCCAGCTTTTCGAAGGCGTCATGTGCTTTGCCGACCCCGTTGTCGCGGGCGCAGTACTCATACGCCGGGCCGATGATGGCCCCGCAGGGGTCTTCCTTGGGCTTCTTCGGGTCGATGAGCTGCTTGTGGACCTTGTAGAGCGGGCTGTCCTTGTCGATGTTCTGGCCGTACTCAAGGAGCATGTACGGCTGCACCACCAAGGTGTCGGTCAGGGTGCGGGTGATCGGCTTGGAGACGTCGGCGGCGTTCAGGCGGCGCTCACCGGTCAGGCAGGTGTCGCGGGCCGGGCCGGCGACCAGGTCGCAGTCCTTCTTGCGTTCCTCCGCTTCCTTCTTGGCGTCCTCGGCGGACGTGTCCTGGTCGGCTTCGCGGCAGGCGTTCTGGGCGGGCCCGGTGATCAGGTCGCACGGGTCGTTCTTCTTGCCGTCGTCTGCGCCGACGTTGGCGGTGATGGTGGCCGCCTCCAGCGCGGCGCGCTGGGTCTGCTGAATCGGTCCGTCGTAGCCGAGCAGCATGTCGGGCCGCACGATGCTGGTCGCGGCGAGCGCACCGATGAGGAGGGTGAGCATGATCTCGCCGACGCCGCGGGCCACCCTGCCCCGCATGATCAGGATCAGGCCGAAGACGAACGCCCAGGCGAGGAAGAGGGGGGCCAGGCCGAGCGGGCCGATGATGTGCTTCTGGTAGGCGTCGGACACGTCCTGGGCGGGCCCTGCGAGCTTGTCCAGGACCGGGAACTTGTAGGCCCAGTCGATCAGCCAGCAGATGAAGCCGACGACGGTACGGCTCAGCGCGAAGATGCCGGACATCGAGAAGGACAGGACCGTGCCGATAATGCCGTCGTCGCTGCCGGTCAGCTCGTAGTGGTCGACCGGCACGCCTTCGGTCGTGTCCACGTTCAGCGGGTCGAGCAGGCCCCCGGAGTCGCCGTCGGCGGCGAAGGACGGCGTGCTGCTGAGGGCCATCAGCAGCACGGTCAGAGCCGTCACGGCTCCAGCTGTCTGCCAGCGGTGGCGGGCGGCGGGGGTCACGACCGGCTCCGGCGGCGGTACAGCAGGACGCCGATGCCGAGCAGCGCGGGGAGCAGGAGCAGCGCGCCGGTTCGGGTGATGCCGCCGCCGGATGGGGCCGGGGAGTTGGTGCCGCGTCGGCAGTAGTCGTAGGCGGGGCCGACGATCAGGTCGCACGGGTCGCTGGCCGCTGCCGTGTCGCCCACCGCGGCAGCCGGCGTGGCCGTGGGGGTGAAGGCGTGGCCGGTCTGTGGCCACCAGACCTCGGGGACCCCGTGGGCCATCACGAGGACGGCCACTATCCCGGCTGCGGTCAGCAGCAGCGCCAGCGCGGTGACGAGGTGGCGCGCGCGACGGGGGGCAAAGGTGTCGCTCATCGCGTACTCCGAGGAGGGGCCGGAAGCGGTGGACGAAAGCGGCGCCAGGGGGTGGTGGCCGTGGCGGTTGGGGTGGTGGGGCGCCGGGGCGGCGGCATGGCCGGGGCAGCGGCGCAGGACGGGGACGGGCATGGATGGCTCCTCGGCGTACGAAAGAAGGAGGGGGGATGAGGCTGTGCCGTCACTCTTCGCCCGGGCGCTTACCGCCTCGCTTGCCACCGGTGGCCCTGAGCCGTCACAAGCCCATAACTCCAGTACCGGCCAGCGTGGTAAGTGAGCGCCGAGCCGGTGGTGAGTGGCGTGGTGAGCGGCCTCAGATACACGGCACGCCCGGGAATTTCAGCGGGGTCAGTCAGGGAGCGGCGGCCTGGCGGCAGGCAGCCGCGCCCACGGCTCCGTGTCGAAGGTGTGGAATTTCGTGCGCCCCCCTTCGCGGGGCACGTGAGGCCCCGCGAAGGGGTGGCTCACTCAGGTCCACGTCCACGGTTCGCGAGAGCCCGCTGCGCGTCCGGCGGTCATGGCCAGGTCGTAGGCCATGACCGCCCAGACGTCGGGCATGAGCTTGTGGTTGGAGGCCTTGAAGAGGAGGTCAGCGATGCGGCTGGCATCGACGGGGTGCACCCTGATCGGGGCGCCCGGGGGACGGCAGAACAGTCGCCGGATCGAGCGCCATTCGGCGGCGGACAGCACGTGTGCCAGGTGCTGGGCGAGGGTCGCCATCGAGCTGTAGGCGCAGGAGAACTGGCCTCCCTCGCGGGTGCCATGGGAGATGGCCCAGGTCATGGTCAGCTCCGGATCGCAGACAGGTGGTCTATGGCTGCGGGGGTTGCGTGGGGAAGGAGCAGCTCGTCACGGAGGGCTGGGGTGTCGGTGGGTGGGGTGTCTTCGGGGGTGGTGAAGATGTCCTGCAGCAGGCGGTCGACGTTCGGGACGAGGACCTTGAACCTTCCGATCTGCATCCGCGGGTCGCGGCCGAGGATTTCGCCGGCCCGCTCGGTCTTGCCGAACGGGGACAGGTCTTTGGTGACCATGCGCAGGAGGGCCTCGTCGTCTCCGGGCAGGCCGAGCCATTCCAGGCCGCGCGCCGCCAGCACCGGATCGGCGGTACGGCTCAAGAAGCGGTAGGCGAGCAGTCCTCGGGCGGTGGAGTTGCCCAGTTCGCGGACGTCGTGGCAGCCCAGGCCCACCCCGGCGCCGTGTTTGCGGCCGTCGTAGACGATTTCGTCCACCAGGGCCTGGCCCTCGGCGGAGGAGGTGAGCCAGTACGCCTCGTCCAGGGGCAGCAGGGTGAACCGGGCGTCGGTGAAGGCTGTCTCGCGGGCGATCGCCGCGATGAGGTAGAGCACGGCGCGGCCGATCAGTGCCTCCAGCGGCTGATTGCGCATCAGCTCGGGGTCGGTCACCGCCTCCCGGGGCGGCAGGGTCAGGCCGGCGGTGGTGATGACGACGAAGTCGCTGGATGCTCCGGAGGCGGAGCTCATGTCGAGCGGGGGCAAGTCGGGGTCGAAGACTGCGGCGGCGAGCGGTTCGTCGGCGGCGACCGCGAGCCATTCGACCAGGGAGGCGGCGCGCTGGGCCCGTGGCCCTTCGCCTGCGGCCATCTCCTCCAGGGCGATGATCACTTGGGCCATGCACGGGAACGAGGACTCGCTCGCGGTAGTGACGGCTTTCTTCAGCAGGGCGCCGTACTCGGTCAGCGGTCCGAGGCCGAGCTGGACGGTGAGATAGCTGAGCGCGTAGCGGGCGCCGACGGCTGGATCGTCGAAGACCCTCAAGGGGTCAATTGACAGCTCGGCCCGCGCAGCGTCGACGACTTGGCTGCGGCCCGGGGCGGCGCTCTGGGCGAAGGCGGCCCATTCGCGGCGCTTGGTGCGGTCGATGGCGATGACGCGGCCGCCGCGGTCGACGACGCTGGATGCGATCAGTTTGAGCAGGACGCTCTTGCCGCCGCCCAGATCGCCGGCGATCCCGAAGGATGCGGAGGCGTTGGCGCGGGGGGCGTTGGCAATGTCCAGCAGGATGGGGCTGACGGTGCCGACGTCCTGGCTGAACCCGATCATGGCGCCGGTGGGGTCACCGAACCCGTGCCCGCTGAAGGCGCCGTGCATCGCCCAGTCCTCCCCCAGTTCGTGCTGGGTGTACTGCAGGCGGGTGGCCGCCGGGGCCTGGGTGGCGGGCAGCGTGAGCGTGAAGAGTTCCTCCTGGCCGCCGACGGGGCGCAGCAGCCGGTAGTTGTCGCCGCGCAGCCGCGTTTGGAGCGCACGGGCCCGGCGGTCGCATGCGTCGGCCGTGTCCGCCCACACCGTCATGGCGGTCACCGCCTGGACCTCGACCTCGACGCTGGTGCGGGCGGCCCGCGCGTCCAGATCCCCGAGGTCTTCGGCGGCGTCGTGGATCTGTTCCGGCAGCCCGGTGGCGCGCTGGGCAGAGTACTGCTCGGCCTGGTCGACCAGGTCCCGCTTCTTCTTGCGGACCTCCTCGACGACCTTCTCGGTGGGAATGAGTCGCATGTCGACGACCCAGTCGACGCCGAACGGCATCTGGTCCAGCCGGGCCAGGAAGGCACCGCTGACGGCGTTGAACTTTCTGGGCATCTCCGCGAGCACGAGGTGTGCCTGGTAGGAGCAGCCGGCCTCAGATTCCACCTGCAGCCAGCGACGTCCCACCAGACTCGCCGTCTTCTTCTTGCGGCGGCCGCGCGTTCGGGGCGCCGGCTTGGCCGCCGTACGGTCGGTGGTGTCGTCCTCGTCGAAGCCGCCTTCCAGCAGCCGTACGTGACCGAGGTCCGCGTGCGTGGGAGCGCGCAGGACGCCGCTGACCAGGCGGCTGCCCCGCAGCCCGGAGTGCTCGGCCTCGGTGAGCAGCGGCTCGTCCAGGCCGCGCGCGACGGCGTGCTGATGCATCCACACGATCTCCGCGGGGCGGGCCGGGCGCAGGGCGAGCCCGCCGCCCAGCTCGGCCAGCAGCTGGCGGGCGCGCTGCTGGTACTCCTCGACTTCGTGGGCGGGGACCGGGGCAGGGGGCAGGCCGAGAGTGGCTGCGATCTCGGCCCAGGCCGAGGCGAAGGCCGCGGACAGCTCCGCCCGCGCCCCTCCCGCCTCGAGCGGGACGGCCAGCCACAGGGTGCGCCGGTACATCTCCACGGGCGAGTTAAGGTCCTCCCCCGCCAGCAGATGCAGCTGCGCCTCGGCGACCTCGGCCCAGTACGGGTGGCGCCGGTAGTCGATGCCGGTGACGGTGCGCGCCACGACCTCTCCCGGGTCCACGCGCGCGCACAGCCCGAACAGGCGGGCCTCGCCGGGCAGTGAGCGGACCAGGGAGGTGACCTGGTCCAGGAGCTCGTCACGGGTGTGGTCGTCCATGTAACGCGAGCCCTGCGGCGTGACGTGCCAGATCGCCCACACGGTGCCGGAGGTGGACCACACGATGTTGTCGACCACGTGCCGGATCGCGACCTTCACCGTCCCACCCCCTGCTGGCGGCGCAGCAGCTGCTGCACAGGCGTGGGCACTGGGCGGGCAGCCGGCACGGGCCGGCCGGTGGTTGGACGGCGGCGGCCGCGGCGGCACGCGGTCGTCTTCCGCACAGTGGGGGCGGCCGGTGCGCGGCGCGGGCGGCGGACGGCGGTCGCGGTACGGCGGCCGGTGGGGAGTCCGTCTCCCTGGGCGTCGGGTGCGGTGGTCTCCTCGATGAGGATGCTGCCGGTAAGGACGCGGGGGCGGCGCTCGCGGACGCTGCGGCCGCTTATGCGGCCGGCCGAAGGCTGCAGCGCGTACAGCGCCCAGCCGTAGGCGATCCACAGCGGGGAGCGGCCGCCGATCCGGCTGGCGCGCACCGCCCACACGGCGACACCGAGAGCGATCACCGGCACCGGCCCCATGAAGGACCACCACGCGAACGTCTTGATCAGTACGTAGATACCGCCGGCGGCGATGACGAGCTGGGCGGGGGTGTAGGGGCCCAGCGGCAGCGTCCAGTCGCCGACCTTGCCCAGGACCCAGGGGTGACGGCGGGCGCGGGTGTAGCTGCGGCCGACCCGCGCCGCGATAACTGGTGTGCTCACGCGCGTTCACCGCCCGCCGCTGGTGCCGTCGGCTTCGTGGTGCCGGGCCCGGGGACCAGGGGCGCGTGCACGGCCGGTGCACCCTTGATGTTGGTCACCTCGTCGGTGACGGCGTCGGAGATGTCGGTGCGGCCGTTGTAGATGCCGTTGGCGATGACGAGCCCGATGAGCGCGCCGATGCCCGCCTTCATCGAGAACTTCTTGATGATCGTAACGACGACGATGGCCAGCAGGCCGAACTTGAGCGAGCCCTCCGCCCACCCGTTGCCCACATTGAGCAGGTGGTCGCCGATGTCCTCGAACTCGCCCGCCAGGATCACGCTCTTCACGCGGCCACCTCCCAGCCCGCGACGCGGACGGCCGGACGGACGGTGAGCACACCGGTGGAGCTGGAGGGGGCGTCCGCGGTGGTGTCGGTCGTGGACGGCGTCACCGTGACGGTGCTGCTACCGCCCTCCTTCTCCTTCGTGTCAGTGCTCTCCAGCCCGGACTGCAGCGCAGTGACCTCCCAGCGACCGTCGCGGGCCGTCAGCTTCAGGGCGTACGACAGCGGCCACTGCCCGCCTCCCCCGTCCGTCGCGGTGATCTGCACCCGGACGCGGACGCTCGTGCCGTCCGCGCCGACCGCGCCGTCCGTGCGCTCGACGGCACGGATCTCGTCGACCTGCACGTCGGTGAAGGAGGCCGAGACAAGTGCGGGCAGCGTCACGCCCGGGGCCAGGTAGCGCTCGGCGCCCTCCTCGACCTTCAGGTAGGAGGTCAGGAACTCGCCCACCGTGGTGGCCAGGAGCGAGGTGTCCGGCACGGTCGTGCCGTACGGGTCGGCCACCTCGTCCAGCACGGCAGGGCCAGCCACCTCCATGGGGGCCGCAGTGACGGCGAAGGACTGGGCGACGCCGGGCCTGCTGCCGGTGTCCTTCAGGACGAGCGGCAGCGCGAAGTACCGCAGGCTGCTGTCGGCCGGGGGCGCGTCGTCCTGGTCCGCCGCCGCGGCGGGTGCCTTGAAGAGGACGGCCAGGGTCACCGACCAGCCGGTGTCGGACTGGCGCAGGCTGCGCACCGCGGCCAGGCGCTCGACGTCCGGCGCATGCTCGCCCCACGCGGGTGGCTGCAGCGCGGGCGCCATCGTGTGCAGCTCCGTGGCGGCCGCGTTGCCCTCGCCACTGCCGCTGCGCAGCCACAGGTCGAGCACCAGCTCGGCGTAGCCGGCCGGGTCCGGCGAGGCCTGCGTCTTGTCGGCGGCCGCGGCCTTGGGAGTGTTCTGGCTGGGCACGCCCGGGTCGGGGCGGGCGCAGCTGGCCATCAGTCCCAGCGGGCCGGCGGCCAAGGCGATCCACACCGCAGTGCGGACCAGGGCGCTGCGACGGACGGGCAGCGACCGCGTCCGCGGCAGCGGGCTCGGGGCGACGGGTTCGCCGCTCGTGGGACGGCGCCGGTCTCGGCGCAGGCGGGAGGTGAGCATGGACGGCTCCTCGATGTGCAGAGGGAGTTGGTCTGTGCCGTCACTGTTCGTCCGGTTGCTTACCGCCCCGCTTGCCACCAGCGGCCCTGAGCTGTCACAAGCCCATAACTCCCGCCCTGGCCAGGCGTGGTAAGTGAGCGCGAGCCTGGTGGTAAGTGGCGTGGTAAGTGGGCTCGGCCGTGGTAAGCGACCCCGTCCCGTACTCACCACCGCAGGTCAGAGCCGGTTTGATGGGCGGTGAGCGGCGGATCGTGTGCGCTTACCGCCACCCGCCCGGCACGGTATTCGGTGCGGTCCGCTGCGCGCCGAACTGGTCGCCCGGTGAGCGGTTCAGGGTGGCGGTGCCAACCTGAGGCAGAGCGGGATCGGCGGCTACGCCGCAGGGTGCGCACGAGAATCCACGCTTCCGACACGGCGCCGATCGGGCCCTCGCGGGATCGGTCACATGTTGCTGGCCGTTCCCGGCGATAGCCCACGACGGTGGCCGGTGGGGCGGGAGTTTGGAATCGGCGGCGGAGCATTCCAACGTGGCGTCCCTCGCGGTCCGGCTGCATTCCACCCCGGCACGGGCTGTTCGTTCCAACTCCCCGCGGTTGTGCTGATCGAGGCACCGCACCGGCATTCCATCGGACCTGCGTCGCTCGGTTGCGCGGCCCTTGGCCTGCCCGGTCTGAGCGCCGCGAGCCGGTGCTGACACCGGGTGCCCGCCTGTCGCCCTCCCGTTGGAAAGTTGGAAAATTGCAGGTCACCGCGTTTTCCAACGAGTTACTCGGCCAGCGGCTAGCCACGGGGGCGGGAGTCTCCGGCGGCGGAGCAGCGGCCGGGGAGAGGGGTACCCAGAGCAGAGTTCGGCCCTTCACCCGGACTCGGCAGGGGCCGGTTGAGGAGCCGTTCCAACCGGCGGCGGACGGACATTCCAACGTCCCAGCGCGGCCGGTCGGATCGGTTGGAACTCACGCCCTCGCGGACTCCTTCGCCGCCCGGCGGAGATCGCCGATGTACTTGCGGACGGAGCCGACGGTGTAGCCGGGCATCAGCTCGGCGAGCTGGGGGGCGAGCTTGTTTGCCGACAGCTTCCGCATCTCGTCGGGCAGGCGCTGGTAGTGCCACTGCACCAAGTCGATGCCCTTGAGGCCCTCGGGCGTCTCGTCTCGGTTTTCCCCATCGCGCTCCGTCGCCTCGTCGGTGAGAGCGTCCTCCTCATCCACCCGCTCGGGGCCGGAGGTGGCGTCGGGGGCGAGGCCGTCGGGCTGAGCGGGGATGCGCATCTGGACGTGGAGCCGGTTGCTGCCGCCAGTGCGGTCGGCGGGCGTGCCGGCCACCTCGGCCGGGCTGCCTTGGAATGCGGGGTTGGAATCTTCCAGTTCCTGGCGCTGTGCAGTGCTCGGCGCAGCATTCCAGTCCTGGGGGGATTCCAATGCGGCGTCGTTCTGCGGTGACGGCGGGGCGACCGGGGCTCGCTGGAACGTCTCGATTGCGTGGTCGTGACCAGCCCACTGGTTTTGGACGTCGGCAGCGAGGGCTGGAGCGGGTAGCGCACTCCCCCGCTGTCCGGACGGCTCGGCCTGATCAAGCTGCGCCAGGATCGGCAGCAGGAGCGCCTCCGCGACCGGCCCCCCGGTAGCGGGGTCGGCGATCTGGTACGCGGTAGCAAGGAACTCGGCGAACGTTCGGGCATCTGGGCGCTCGCCGTAGTAGGTGACGAAGTAGTCGTACGCGAGGCGGAGGTCGAGGGCGGCGAGCTGCTCGGCCTGCGCGGCCAGGTCCTCGGAAGCCGGCTGCCCAGCGTCCGGCTCCATCTCCCGGGGACTGGCAGTGTCCACGCTCGGCTTCTCCACCTCGGCGGCCGCAGGGGTGAGTTCGGCCAGCTCGGGGCGTTCCACGGTGGCGTGGGTCTCTGCGTGCAGCAGTGGCAACGGCTCAAGGCCCGAGGCGGCTAGTCCGGCCGAAGCTGTCTCCTGCAGGGGCACGCCGTAGCGGGCCAACCGCAGCGGCATCAGGGACTCCACTGGCGCCTTCTTACGCCAGGCACGGCCGAAGCGGGACCTGAGCCTCGCCTGGTAGACGAGACGTTCCTGCTCCAGCTTGATGACCTGGTCGTAGGAGCGCAGCTCCCACAGCTTCATTCGCCGCCACAGGAGGAAGGTGGGGATGGGCGAGAGGAGCCAGCGGGTCAGCCGGACGCCCTCCATGTGCTTGTCGGCGGTGATGTCCGCCATGCGGCCGATCGCGTGCCGGGCCGCCTCCACCGCCACCACGAACAGGATCGGGATCACCGCGTGCATGCCCACGCCCAGCGGGTCCGGCCAGGCCGACGCGCCGTTGAAGGCGATCGTCGCCGCCGTCAGCAGCCACGCCGTCTGACGCAGCAGCGGGAACGGGATCCGGATCCAGGTCAGCAGCAGATCGAGGGCGAGCAGGACGCAGATGCCCGCGTCGATGCCGATCGGGAAGACATAACTGAAGTTCCCGAAGCCCTTCTTGACGGCGAGTTCGCGGACGGCCGCGTACGAGCCGGCGAACCCGATGCCCGCGATGGTCACCGCGCCGAACACGACCACCCCGATCAGGGCGCGCTGAGCCCTGGTGGGTGTCGCTGCCTTGGACTCCTTCGCCGCAGCCACGCTGCTGCCCTCCCGTATCTGTGATGAACAGGTTTCACACTGTCATGTGCGCATCGATGGTGGGACGTCGGATACACGATCGATGCCGCGTCGTGGATGGAGTGGCCCCGGGTCGTGCCGGGGCCGTCGCTCTATGCGGTGGCCTTGGCCGTGTTCCAGGCCGCGAGCCAGGTGTCCAGCTCGGCCCGGGTGTAGTAGGTGACCCTGCCGTCCGTGACCCCCTCGGGCACCGTGACGCCACGGTCCTTGGACCGCTGCAGCAGGTACTTGCGGGCGGTCTCATACCCCCAGGGCAGAATCCCTTCCTTGCACGCGTCGGCGATGGAGAAGGTGTCGGGAAGGGCCGCGTCCTCGGCCTGCTCGACCGCGAGCGCTGCGTCCGGATCGACTGTCCCGGCCCCTGTCCCGCCACTGGTCCCGACGAGCACTGTCCCGGCGCCTGGCCTGGGAGAACCCCCTCCAGCCCTCCTGTTCCTGCGCACCGGGACAACCGGCCGTGACAAGGGGGCGAACTTGCCGCCGGGCAGGAAGGCGGCGGCCGCCGCCTCCTCTTGGGCCTGGGCGAGTGCCTCGGGGGTGATCCACGGTGCCATCTGTCCGGCGTCGAACCACGTCGGCGCCTCAGGGGCGCCGACGAGGAGCTCCTGGACATGCGGCGTGATGTACGCGGCCTGGAACTCGCGCACCCAGGCGTAGTCGCCGTCCGGGTCCGTCTGGTTGTCCGCGTACGCGCCACGGCCCTTGACGGTGGTGTCGTAGCCGAAGCGCGGCGCGTTCTGCCCGAAGGCCACGCCCCAGCTCACCATGTCCTGCTTACCGATGACGATCTTCGTGCCGATCTGCTTGCGGCCGATGGTGCCGCCGAACAGCGCGTTGTCGAACTGCTGGGCACCGACCACGACGCGGTGGTTGGAGGAGCGGCCCATCATCAAGATGATGGTGAACCAGTCGATGAACGGCGGCGTGCCCTTTTGCTTGATGCCGTACTTCCACCACGTGTAGGCGAACCGGATCAGGGTGGGTAGTTCGTCGATGACCAGCAGGCGCGGGACGAGCTGGGCGCGCAGCTGCGGGTCGCCGTCCAGTCCGAGGGACTTCTCCGCCGCGATCATCGACGTCATGAACTCGGCGAAGGCACCCATGCACGCGCGGGTCGTCTTGTGGATCCGGATCCCGGAGTACCCCTCCGCCTCGATCATGGAGTTTTCCTTGTTGTCGAGGATGTCGACGACCCAGCCGTTCTGCCGGCCGTGCACCACGGGGATGTAGAGCATCGTGGACTTGCCGGAGCCGGTATCGCCGGCCACGCCCCAGTGGGGTGTCTCCGACTCGGTGGCCACCACCACGTCCACGATGCGGTCGCCCTCGACGGCCTGGCCGACGAACACCTTGTAGGGGTCGCCGGTTGACCGCCACGGCACCGAAGAGGCCAGCTGCGGGCGGGGCTTGGGCGCCGGCTTCGGGGTGAACTCCACGTACGGGTTGCGGCCGCGCTGAGCGTACGAGGCGACCCACTCACCGGGCAGCCGGGAGTGGAGGATGTGCGCGAGCATGGCGCGCTCCTTGTCGCTGCCAAGCCACTGCAACGGCAGGCGGATCACGATGCGCGCGTCGTCGTCAGACAGATCGTCCGGCAAGAGCATCCAGTATGCCTCGCCGCGCTCCTGATCCTCGTCGGACAGGCGCAGCACCTGGATCAGTGCCGCCCACAGACCAGGCCCGTAAGTCTCCGCGTCGCTGCGGGTACGGCTGCCGCGCGGCACCGCCACCGTGGCGGCCGCGGCCGCGACGGGCACGGTGATGGCGACGACCACGGCCGTCCACTCAGGTGCCCGCCACAAGCCGACGGCCGCCGCCGCAGTGGCCAACCTGACCGCAGAGCGGGCCACTCCGGGCCACTGGTGCCAGGTCTCACCGATCCGCGTCAGTGCACGAGGAGGCGTGAGAAGGGCGGTCCGGGAGCGGCGGGGCATCGGCGTCTTGCTGTCCGTGGCCGTGTCGGGGCTAGAGAGGTCGCCAGCGGAGGCGCGGTCGATTCGCACCCCCGACTTGAAGAAGCTGGAGTCGGTCTTGGGCTCGCCCCATAGGGGCTGGCCGGCGACGAACCGCCAGGCGCCGCCGAACAGTCCCCCGATCGTGACCGCGAGGCCTTCGCCGAGGGTGTCGACAGCTCCGTCGAGTCCGGGGCGTTCCTTCTTGCCCTGCGCTGCCACACGGCGCGTTCCGATCCCGTACACCGTGGCGATCACTACGACTGTGCAGACGCCCCAGAGCTGGAGTTCGGCAAGGCTGTCGGGCCGGACAGAGATCAGCCAGGCGGTGAGCCCGTCGATGTCCGAGCCGTCCCCGGCAGTGGTGGTGAGGGGGGAGGCGATTGTGTGGACCATCGCATGGTCCGTCGTGCTCCGCACCAGTTCCCCTTTCATGTGGAGAGGACTCGCGCATCCAGCGGGTGGGTGTCGGGCATGACGTGACACCCTGCGGCCGGAGCGAATCCCAGTCGACCAGCCGCGTTCAGCGGCTGCGGGTCCCACGTTGAAGTCGAGTTCCTGTGGACAGAGAGCGACAGCGCGGGCCCGTGCGGATGATGCTGGGGCGTCCTCACCGCCACGCTCACCGTCAGGGCCCCTCCACGGCCACAGGCAGATCTCAATCGCCGTGGTAAGCACCGCGGTCACAGCAGGCGAGCAGCCGCCGTGCTACTTACCACTGCAGGTCAGCACAGGTAGGAACCTCACAGAGCCCACCGGAACCTGGTGTCTTGTGGGCGAGGCACCACGCCCCTGAGCGCACCCCGATCCCGCTCTGAGAGTGAGCCGCCGGGAGGATGCCGTGGGCTGCACGGTGGGCGCTGAAGCTGAAGAGGCCCCGCTTCCTCACCGGGACGGCGGGAAGCAGGGCCGGCGTCCAGCTGATGGCGTCTCAGTCCACCTGCATGGACGGCGCTTCGGTGAAGGTGGCCAGCAACCCCTCGAACCTGGTCCGGTCGAGTTCTCGTGCCTTGATGTTCAGGAGTCGGAGGAGTTCGAAGAAGCCATCCTCATCCATCTTCTGTGCGAGGTGCATGGCAACGAGCGGGGGTTGGTCATACGGCAGCCGCAGGGGCTGCGTCGTCTCCGTGGCAGCAGCAGATTGCCCGTCATCCTGCGGGCGCGGCTCCGGGATGCGCTTCTCGTCTCCCGATGGGCTGGTCTCTTGCTGATGTGACGTCCGGCTTGGCGTCGGCTCCGGACTATCACGGCGTGATACCTCGCCTGTCTGCCCCGCCTGCTCTCCAGGCTGGGTCTCCTCGGCCGCCGGCGGACTGGGCTCCTGCTCGGAATTATCACGGCGTGATAGTTGGTCCGTGTCCTCGACCTGGTCTTTGGTCTGAGCTTCCTCATCTGTCGACTGCGGAGGTCCAGCCGTCTGTTGCAGGGGCTTTCGACGGTCAGCGGCAGCACGCCGCTCATCCGCCTTCTCCTTCTGCTCCTCAGGCGACAGCTTGCCCAGATTCCGGACGTGCTCGACCGTCCGCTCCCCGTTCACCAGGTCCTTCTGGAGTTCTGGTGACAGCTTCAGCAGGGAGAGCTTGCTGGAGATGGTGTTCTGCGGGATGCCGAGCCGTTTGGAAGCTCTGGTCTGACTGCCGTAGTAGTCGACCAGGGACTGGAGGGCGTGGGCTTCCTCGAGGTCCGTCATGTCGTCGCGGTGGTAGTTCGCAATGAAGGCGGCTTCGAGAAGGGCTTCGTCGGTGGCGACGCGTGCGTTGTCGACGCGTACGGGGATCGTGGCCATGCCGACGCGGCGCGCTGACTCGAGCCGGCGGTGGCCGTCGACGACGATGTACTGGGCGCCGTCGTCGATGTCGTTGTCCCGGTCGGGACGGTCGTGCAGGTAGGCGTCCACGGTCGCGACGACGATGGGGATGAGGACGCCGACTTCCCGGACGGTCTGGACCGTCTCTTCAAGGTTGCGCAGATGGTTGCGCGGGTTGTCGGGGTTGTCACTGATGAGGGTCACCGGCAGGTCGGTGATGGCTGCGGTCGCGGCTGCCTGCGCCCCGATCGTGCTCTCGATGGCGTCGCGGCGGGAGCTGCGCGCGGTAGCGGCAGCGCCGAAGGCTGAGCCCGGGCCGAGCTTGTCTGCCTTGCTCATCCTGCAGCCCCCATGGCGATCATCCGCATGGCGTTCGCCTGCTTGCTGGCCGGCGCGTACGACAGCAGTGCCTGCTTCATACGGACGGCTTCGCGTTGTTCCTTCAGGTCGTCGATGACGGCCAGGACGCGCTGGTCCTCCAGGCTGTTCCAGTTATCCAGGGAGGAGGTGGCGACGAAGCCGCGGCGGGAGTCGTAGAGGTTCACGACCAGGCCGAGGTAGTCGACTTCCAGACCGAGGTCCTTGCAGAGGTCCTCGATCTGCTGCACCAGCATCATGTAGGCGGTAGCGGAGGAGTCTTCGGCGAGGACCGGGATGATGACTCCGGACCTGCCTCGCTTCTCGTTTCGCCGGCGGCGCCCGTAGTAGAGCGCGGCGTCCGTAGCGAGGCCGAGGCTGGGAGGGCAGTCGATGACGATGACGTCGTAGTACTCCTCCAGCGGGCGCAGGGCGCGCTCGAGGGCGGCTTCCTTCTGGAAGCCGCGGGAGTTGGCCGCAGTCAGGGCGATCCTCGAGTCGAGGAGGAAACCGTCGAATGCGGCCGGCAGGACGTCCAGGCGTCCTTGGAAGCGGGGGTCCTCGATCGTCACGACCAGGTCGCGCAGGTCTCCCTCGCCCTCGCCGATCATGTGGGTGACGAGGCTGTCATGCTTCGGCGGGATCTGCAGGATGCCGAGTTGGTCGCTGAGGTGTCCTTGCGGGTCGTAGTCGACGAGGAGAACCCGCTTGCCGCCAAGGGTCCACTCGGCGGTTGCGTCGAGAAGCTCCTTCTTAGTCCTGCCGATCCGCTTGCACTCGTTGTAGGTCAGTGACTCGATGTAGCGCCGCAGGGCTGCCATTCCGGCTTCCTCGTCCTCGGCGTACGCCTCGGCGAGGCCCAAGGAGACGGCGGTCTTCCCGACGCCGCCCTTCTGGTTCACGGTGATGATGCGCCGGGGTTCGGCACCCCGACCGCCCTGCCGTGGGGAGGGGTTGTCGTCCAGCCAGAGGCGAATGCTCTGCGCCAGGCCCTGGGTGTAGGAGACGCCACGGTCGGTGCAGGTGTCCTTGAACTGGTCGTACAGGCCCGGTGGGAGCCAGGTACTGAAGGACTTGGCGCCTGTGGTGTCGACGTCGAGGCTCGTGCTAGTGCTCGCGCGCCAGTTGGTAATGGCCGTGGTGACGGCGTCCTGGATGTCCAGGCCGAGTTCGGCGCAGCGGATCTTGAGTTCTTGCTGGAGCGCCGAGGGCAGCTTGGACGCTACCTTTTCCCGGTCTCCTTGGGGGTATGGAGAGGACATGGCGTCACCTTACTGACTTCCATCTCTCCGACAACAGCCGGTTCGCCGTTCCTGACGCGGTTTCACCCTCTCGGGCGGATCGGATTATCCCGACGTGATAATCCGCGGGCGCCGGGGTCCTCGTGGTGGTCCTCCTCGTCGTCGGGCTGCCAGAACGCGCCGTCGGCCATGTGGTGGTGCTCGATGTCGCTGATGGTGAAGGCGAGGCCGCCCATGGCGTCCTGGACGGCCCATCGGTGGGTGTCGCTGAGTTGCGCGGTCGGGGTGTCCTTCCGGGGGTCGGGTTGATGTTCGCCGCCCCCCACTGGCACCCCGTCCGGGTCAGGTGAGGAGGCGGCCGAGTCCGTTGATGACGATCAGCGCGAGGAGGACGGCGGCCCCGTAGACGGGGATACGCCAGCGGTGCGGGGTCGTGATGACCCGGATGCCGTCTCCCTGTGGAGCGAGTCCGCCGTGTTGTGTGCGGCGGTGACCGTCGCGTTCGTGCTCGGCTTCGCTCTTTCTGTAGGTGGGCTGCAGGGAGCTGACTTGGCACACGGGGCACTGGTAGCGGTAGCGGGGCATAGTCGTCATGGTGCCCCAAGTCGCTGACAACTGGCGATAGTTGCAGCGCACAGCTAGCCCCCTATCGTGCCGGTCGGGGTGGTGGGCTTCTTATAATGATCAATCCTCTTTTGTCGGTCAGGTAGGAGGTAGGTAGAGGTAGGCGGGTAGGGGACCGGGGCCCCTCTCGGGGGTGGGGGAGGGGTGCCGGCGGGTCTCTCCCCCGGCGGGCCGGTGGCGGCCCCTCACGCGCGGGCCGGGGGGTCGGGTGGCGAGGGTGGCCCGCGCGTGAGGGTGGGTCAGGTGGTGGCCGGGCTCGGGGCGGGCTCGGTGGGTGCGGGTCCGGTGGGGGTGATGTCGGGGACCAGCCCGGCGGGGGTGTGGCCGAGCGCTTCGGTGAGGTCATCGACGTGGACACCGGGCTTGTTCAGCTTCTTGCCGGTGTCGGGGTCGCGGCCGAAGTGCATCTGATCGCGGACGGGGACCTTGATGCTCTTGAGGAGCGCGCGGAAGCGCGGTTCGTCCCAGCCGGGGAGGCTGCAGTCCTTCTGTACGCGGGTGAGAATGTCGGCGGTCTGGGCTCCGTTCTTGCCCTTGTCCCTGACGCCTTCCACGACGGCGGCCTCTACGTGGCCCCAAAGCATCTCAGCCTTACGCCGACGGGTGTCCTCGCGGTCTTCTGTGTCCTCGGGTACGCCTTCGGAGGCGTGGGCAGCGCCCTCGGCTTCCTGGGCCCTCTCCCCTGCCTTGGATTTTTCATGATCGTTTTGGGTGGTGGTCTCCTCTCCCCTCTCCTCTTGCTTCCTCCCCCTCCCCTTTTCCTTCTCCTTCTCGGCCGCGTAGATGAGCGCTGCGGCGCCCCATACGACGGCGGCGGCCGGTGGCGCGTACTCCGGGTGCAGCTTGACCGCGTAGGAGAAGACGTACACCGCGACGCCTGCGGCGCCGAGGCGCTGGAGCGGGTTCCAACCCTGCTCTTCGCCCCATGCCCACAGGCGGACGACGATGACGCCGGTCCCGTCCTTGAGGCGGCGGCAGACGGTGAGGGTTCCCCGCCATGCGGCGCGGACGATCCGACCGGGTTCTCCGGCTGTCTTTGTGGCGATGTTGCGGGCCAGGGCGCCGAGTTGGGCCGCGAGGTCTTGCCAGGCTTCGGGGCCGACGAGTTCACGGATCTGGGCGAGGGCGCCCCCGCCGGTGGCGGGGGTTTCCTCGTCGTGCTCGGCGTCGTGCTCGGCGTCCTGGTCCTCGTCCTCGGGGCGGTGCTTGATGAGGTCGACGGTCATCAGGTCAGTCCGATCGCGTTCGCGCCGGTCAGGATGAGCCACTTGGGGATGCCCCAGATGCCGCCGGAGGCGCCCCACACGGCGGAGGCAAAAATGCCGGTGATGGCGGCCCATCCGGGGGCCAGCTCGCGGTTGCGGACGAGGGCGACGACGGCGAGGGAGACGCCGCCGAGGCCGAAGGCGCCGAGATCGCCGGAAGTGAGCGACTGGGCGAGGCTCATGCTGATCTGGTCGGAGGCGGACCAGATCGACCCGGCTGCGCTGTAGAAGGTGCCGGTGGCGACTCCGGCCCACAGGGCTTCGTCGGAGTCGATCCGGCGGCGCTGCTTGGTCTTTGCGCCGCCGCCTGCGCCGTCACCAACGCCGGCCTTCTTCGACTTCGGGGGGCGGGTGCCGGTCCAGAGGTAGACGGTTCCGGCGAATGCGCAGCCGCCTGCGCCGACGGTGCCCAGCACGCGCCCAGCGTCGATGATGGGCGCGTCCGCTGCAAGGGTCATCAGGTCAGTGATCACGGGAAGGGATCCTTAGAGGGTGATGGGGCTGGCGGGGGTGTAGAGGGCGAGGGCGAGCCCGGCGGAGGCGAGGGGGACGCTGCCGAACCAGCCGCACAGAGGGTTGAACAGGTGGATCGGGCGGGGCTCGTGGCCGTCTGTGCCGTCGCGGCCGAGTCCGGAGGTGATCAGGCCGTCAATCCGGGCGCCTATGTGGCGGGTGACGGCGGCCGGGATGAAGGCGACACCGACGAATACGCAGCCGATGAGGATTCCGCCGCCGATGCTGTCCTGAGAGCCGATGGTGACGATGTGGTGGTGCATCCACTGAGGCATGCCGTAGTGCCAGCCCGCGGCGGCGGCACTGCCGAAGTAGATCAACCGGCGGGTGCTCTTCTTCCGGCTGATGGCGCGGGCCCGGCCGACCAGGCCTGGGGCGTCCTCCGCAGGCTGCGGCTCGAAGTCCTGCCGCAGGTATGCATGTTCCGGCGGCGGCCCGTACTCCTTGGTCACCTCGTGGGCCTGTGAAGGGCTCGCGGGAGGCGGCGGGGGTGTCGGGCCTGTCTGCTGCCAGCCGCCCGGAGTCCACGCCCATCGGCCGAGGCCGGGCGCGTGCTGCGCCGGAGCGGCGGCCTTGGGGTCGGCGTCGAACGTGTCGCCGCTGTCGGCGTCGTAGACCTTGTTCCACCAGCGGGCGGCGGGGTCGCGCGGGTCGGGGGTCATGTCCGGCCGCTCGTGCTCCGGCTGTGTCTCGTCCGGGTCGGGCTGCGGCGCCTTGACGCGCCACCAGTCGGTTTTGCCGGTCACCTGTCGCTCCCCTCCCCCGCGAGGAGGGGCAGAGCGGGTAGAGCGCTGACCTGCGCGTCTACCGCGTCTACCAGGCGGGTCCAGGCGCCGGGGCGGCGCATGGCCGCGAGCATGAGGGCGCGGGCGCGGTTCTCGTCCGCGCCGGGCGCGTGTATGTCCACGTTGTGCTCCTCGGTCGGGGCTTCCACGCCCACCGCTGCCAGGGCAGCGGTCCCGAGGTCGGCGAACTCGGTGGTGCTCGCGTGTGCGCGAGCGTCGATCGCAGGTGAGGTTCCCGCCTGCTGGGAACGCATTGTCGATTCCAGTTCCGGCATGATGCGCGGTGCTCCTGATGCTCGTAGAGGCTCGGGAGAGGCGGCGCCCGGCCGGGCCTCGACAACTCGGGCCGGGCGCCGCGTGGTTGCTGGTTAGTCAGTGGTCTGGGCGGCGGCCCTGGCCTCTTCCTGAACCGCGTTGCGAAGGCGGATGAGGTAGCGGTTCTGTCCGCCACCGATGGCGTGCTTCACGATGCGGACGGAGAGCTTGTCGGCTCCGCCGAGGGCCTTCGCAACCCTGCGGACCTTTGCCAGATCCGCCGGCTTGAGCGGCCGCTCGTCGTCCTCCGCCTTCTCCCCCCGAGTGGCCCACTTCCCTTTACCGGCAAGGGTTGTGGCCATGTCGACGCGTCGTTTCCGGGAAGACTTGCGGCTGTTGCGTGCCATCGCTCGGGCGTTTTCGTCGGCCTCGACACAGATGGCGGCGAGGGCGGATAGCATCCCGTCACGGTCAAGGTCGCGGACGCTTCCGTCGCTGACGTCCTCCCAGTAGGAGCAGACCTCTACCGGCGCCTTGCGGACCTTTCCGTAGCGCTGCTTGATGTACCGGGCGCAGGCGCGGCGGAGGCGTTCGAGCTTGAGGGCGTCGGTGTAGGAGGTGATCTCCCACAGGCGCATGCGGCGCCACAGGAGGAAGGTCGGGAGGGGCGCCAGGAGCCAGCGGGACAGCCGGACGCCGTCCATGCGCGTTCCGTCCTCGATGCCCGCGAGCTGAGCGACGGCGTTGCGGCCGGACTCGACAGCGATCACGAACAGGACGGGCAGCACGGCATGCAGGCCGGTGCCGGTCCAGTCGCCTTGCGCCCATGCGCCGGCGGCGTTGAACCACACCGTGGCTGCGGTCAGCAGGTGCGCGGCCGGGCGGAGCACGGGGACGGGCAGGCGCATCATGGCGAGCGCGAGATCAAGGCAGAGGAACGAGGCGATCCCGGCGTCCACGCCGATCGGGACCCATCGGGCGATGGACGGGCTGATGCCGTGGTCGAGGGCGAGACGCTGCACGGCGCTGTAGGAACCGGCGAAGCCGATGACGCCGACGATGACCGCCCCGAGGACGGAGATTGCGAGGAGGAGCCAGAGGGGCCATCGGCGGGGCTTGCTGGGGGGCTCGGGCGTGTCTGGGGTCTGCTCGGGTGGCTGCTCGGCGGCGGGGCTGGAGTCGACGAGCAGCCCGGCCTCGGTCATGCGTTTGATCTCGGTCTCGTACTCGGACAGCGTCTTGTCGATGGTGTCGACGTCCACGGGGATGGCCATGCGGGGTTCCTTGCTGGTGACGGGGTCAGGAGTGGTGGGTGATGACGGCTCCGGTGCGGACGCAGGAAGAACAGGCCCAGCCCCATACGGGGTGGGGTTCGCCGCGTCGGCCTCCGCCGCAGACGGGGCAGGTGTCTGCTTCGCCGGGAGTGGGCCAGAGGGGGCCGTTGCCGGCGCGTGCGGTCTTGATCCGGTCCCAGAAGCCTTCGGCAGCTCCCCCGCCGGTCTGCCTGCGGTCGGTGATCTCGTGGCCGCTCCCCCGCCAGGACTCCACCCGGCGGATGAGGCCGCGGTCGCGGAGGATGGCGCAGGCGCGGGCCAGGGTGCGGCGGGACGTGCCGTAGATGTCGTTGAGGTCGTCGTACGACGGGAAGGGAGCGCCGGGCATGGCGTGGGCGATGCGCCGGGTGATGTCGTCGGCGATCTGGAGGGCTCGGGCCTCGAAGTAGTCGAAAGTACCGTTAGTACCGAGGTCAGTACCGGGGGCAGTACCGCCCATTGCTGCTTGTCCTCCTGGGTGTTGGGCTGCTGGTCGTGGTGCCCTCGCCGGGATTCGCACCCGGACTGCGGCCGCGCACTGGGCGGGTGCCTCTGCTGTTGGGCTACGAGGGCGGGGAGCCCCCAGCCGGGGAGGCTGGGGGCGTGGTGCTCAGGGGTGGTCAGGCGCGGACGACGTAGACGGCGGGGAGGAGACCGGTGCGCAGTGCGCCCCAGCCGCCGAGTCCGGTCGTGGTCTGGGTGGCGCGGTAGTACACCGTGCCGCCGACGGTGACGGTGCCGTGGAAGGTGACCCGGTCGCGGGGGCTGATGCCCGAGCTGGTCTTGACGCCGTCCTCAGTCCGGAACGCCACGCCGATTGCGGGGGTGACGCGGTGGGTGCCGCCGCTGGTCGACGGGGCCGGGGCGGAGGCCGGCCGGGTCGGCTCCGGCTTCTCCTCCCTTATCTCCACGTCGGGGTACTCGGTGACGGTGCCGGTCTCGTAGCGCTGGGTGTCGGGGTTCCAAACGCGCGTCTCGTAGGTATCGCTGGGCTGGTTGGCGCCGGGGAGGTGGCTGTTGTCGGCGGCGGCGCTGGTCGCGGTGCCCAGGGTGACGAGGGCTGCGGTGGTGGCTGCCGCGACGGCGGCAGCCATTCGCTTGTTCACGATCATGGTTCCTGTCCTGTGCTGGACGTTCCCGCCGTCGTGGCGGGGTGGCCGGTCGGCCGTGGCCACCCCGGTGCCGGTGCGCTTCCGCGTTATGCGGGTGCGGTGTCAGTGCCGGAACCGGGGCGACTACGCGCGGACCGGTCAGGCTCCGGCGTGTTCGCTCTTGCCGGTCTCGGCCTGGCGGTCGCGGCGGGCTTCGATGAGCGCGAGGAGCGCGGTTCCGTAGGCACCTGCGGCGTGGTGGGCGTTGTTGAGGACGGCGTTGTCGACACGCTCGACCGCACGGGCGACGGCGCGGTCCAGGTCGACGTGGCGGGGGGCCATCACGATCCCCAGCCCGAACGCTTCTCCTTGCCGGCCGGCTCGCGTCCCTCGCGGGGCGCGCTCCGATTGGCGTTGAGTTGGTCGTTCAGGCGCTGCTGCCCGGCGCGCTGGTCGGCGGTCCAGCCGGACTCGGTCTTGTTCTTGCCGACCATCAGCGCTCGCCCCCTGCGGAGGTCGTGCCCGACGGGGTGTCGGGGTTGGTGGACTTCGGCAGGGTGTCGGTGGCGTGGCTGCGGCCGAGCGCGAGCTGGTCGCGCGCCGCCCCGGCAAGGGCCAGGCGGTTCTGCTGGTGATGGCGGTAGGCCTCCAGGTCCTGCTGGCTCACCGGGCACCCCCGGCGGGGGACCAGGTGCGGGACAGGCGCTCGGCGGCCTGTTCGGAGGACCTGCGGTCCACGGGCGGGACCTGCGGCGGTACAGTCTGGCTCACGGCCATAACTCCCTTGTCTGCTTTGGGAAACAGGGATGGGTGGTCTAGGCCCTGGGCACGGTGTTGCAGTCACCGAAGCCCGGGGCCGCCGTGTTTTCTGCGGCAGATCGAGACTCACACAAAAGTCGTTGACTTTCAAGTCTCTTGAGATCTTGCGACTTGTGGTGTTCTCTAGATCCTGTGACGCCCCGTACGCTCACCGGCATGGAAGAAGTCATGACGACCGAAGAAGTGCGGAAGAACTGGGGGAACCTGCTGACCGAGATCCGCGCCCGCGTCCGGGGCGCGATCGTCCTGCGCCGGTACCGCACCGAGGTCGCGGTCCTGGTCCCCGTCGATTGGTACCGCCAGGCCGTCGACGCCATCGGGCAGCCGACCACGCTGATCGACCCCTCGAAGACCGAGTAGAAGTGACGGCGCGTCAACCCAGCAGCGCGGTACGCCCGGAAACCGCAGCCCGACCGCGCTCATCCGCGAGCGGCGTCATGACGCACGACAGCCCCAGCCTCTGCGGGAATTGGGAGCCGCCAGCCCCACTCACCACGAGTCCACTGCCCACTCACCGCGGTCGCACCACGCGGGAGTTATGGCTCTGTGACACCGATGGTCGGTTGGTGGCAAGCGAGGCGGTAAGTGCCCGGTCGAACAGTGGAGATGAGAGTTCGTCGGGACGACGGCTCGCCCTCGCACGCTGTGGACATCACACCGCTGACCAGGCGTAGGATCTCCAGAAACTCCAGACACGCAAAAGCCCCGAGCCGGAGCTCCCAGGATTGCCGTCCTGGGCCGGACTTCGGGGCTGGAGCGTGACCAGCGCGTAGGTCTGCTGCCGAGTGTAGCGGGGGTGCTGTTCTCCCTCCACCAGGCAGTAGCCAGAAAGAGGCCACCCGTGGCACAGCAGCACCGTGATTGCCCACCGAACGACTGCAAAACGTGTCGGATCACACTCTCCGCGCGCATCGAGCTGGCCGCCGAGAATCCCGCCGTCGTCCCGACGACCGCGGCCGTGATGGACCGTTCGGGTCTCGGCCGCCGCGCCGTACAGATCCACACCGCTCACCTGGCGCTGTACGGCCTCGTGAAGGATGGCATCCCCACGGGCGTACCGCTGGATCCTCCGCTCCCGCAGACTCCTGAAGAAGAGCCGCCGACACCGCTGCAGTGGGCGTCCTCGGTCGCTCTGCCGGAGTCCTGCCGGACGTGCAGGTGCATCCTATGCGAATTGGCGAAAATTGCCCGCGGTGACTGGGCCGGTCAGATCAGTATGCGCACCCTCGCCGAGCGTCTCGAGCTGAGTGAGTGGACGGTGCGCATGCATCTGCGTACAGGCCACACGGTGGAGAAGATCGGGCACAGCCTCGCCGCCGCCGGCCTAATCGCGTTCGACGCCCAGGGCGAGGTCACCGGCCGTGACCGCAACAACAAGCCGCTGATCGTCCGGCGTCCGGACCGCTTCATCCTCGCCCCGGAGCAAGCCCGCCTGGGCGTGTACCGCATGCCCTACAGCGGGGACGGGTTCAAGGACGGGCTCATGGAGCGTCTGCGCGACCAGACGGAGTGGTTCGACCCGGCCCACAAGGAAGCCGGCTGGATCGTGAACCTGATGGCGTCGCTGATCCGCAGCGGGTGGCCGGAGGAGCTGCTCATGCAGAAGCTGCGGGAGCGTCCGCACGGCGGAAACAAAGCACTCAAATTGCCGTACCGGTACGCTCGCGTACGTCTACCCAAGAAGGGCACGCCGTACGTGCGCTCGCAGTTCGCGGGGCCGGATTCCGGGTTCGACAAGCCTCGGTGCGACAGGTGCCGGGTACGGATGGGGGGGCGGACGCCAGATGGTCTGTGCCGGGAGTGCCGTGAGGACCAAGCGTTCACGGGCGGCGTGAACGGCACGGTGTCGGCGGCGTACGCGTTGGCAGCACCAGCAACCACGCGGTGAGGGCAGGGGAGATGCAGGACAACGAGATCGAGCTGCTGCCGGACGCGGCGGCCACATCGGTGACATGTCCGGCGTGCGGGGCGCCTCCGGGTCAACTGTGTCCCGGCACGATAGGGGTGCACATGGCCCGGTGGGTCGCCGCCGGCTCCCACGACGACCCGCACGACGATCACCATCATCATGGCGGCGGCCTGCACTACTCCGACACCCGCGCCGTTCCCGGCACGCTCGTGAGCCTGAAGCAGTCCCAGTGGCGGCTGACCGCGGAGCACGAGGACGGATCCCGCTGCCCGCGCACCGGCAAGGGCCGGCACCGCCAGCTCCCCGAGCGCGACCCGCGCTGTCCCGGCCGCGCCTTCTACGTCGCGCGCTGCCGCAACTGCTCCTGGAGCTGCCGCAAGCGCAAGCGCACCGCGGTGGAGGAGGCCGCCGAGCTGCACGCGCGGTTCTGCTCCGACCAGCAGCCCATCCGCACGCCGGAGCAGGCCATCCTCGAGCGCAACCAACGGGAGTGCCGCGCCTTCACCGTCGCCTGCCCGGTCTGCCATGCACCGGCCGGGCAGCCCTGCATCGATACCAAGCTCGCCTCACGCGCGCCGTACACGCACGTGGACGGCGCGCCCCGCGCCCACATCAAACGACGAACCCTCGTGTCACGGAGCCGCCGCTGATGCCGAACCCGGCGGCGATGCCATCGGTGGGTCGTTCGGAAGCAGGAGTGGGGCCGCACCAACGGTGCGGCCCCACTCCTTGTCCATGTCAACTGAACCCAGTATCAACGGAGTTGGCTGGGTGAGGCAGAGGTGCAGCGGCGCCGAGCTGGGCCGGCCTGGTCTGTCAGGAAGCCATACGGCGGGGGCGCTTCTTGACCCGTACGGACACGGCCAGCTCGAGGTGGCCGGCAGCGTAGGCGGTGAGGAGGAGCTCGGCTACGCGCGAGCCGGACAGGCCGTCGGCCTCGGCTCGCTCGGTGGCGGCCTTCCAGTTGTCGGGGTCGACGCCGGCGCCCTTGGCGCTGCGGCCGGGGCCCCGGTCGGCGTCCTGGGGAAGGTCCAGGGGGATCCGGCCGGCGGCGTACTCGCGCAGGAGGTGGTCCAGGACGGTGCCCAGGGGCATGTGGTCGACGTCCTTGGCGCGGGCCTTCGCGGTCTCCCAGACGGTGTCCAACACCCACAGGTCCTGTTTGCGGTGGCTGCCCATAGCGGCTTCGTGCTCCTCTGTCCGGTCGGGGCTGCGCCGGTCAGCCCGGCGGAGCACTGGGAGGCTACTAAAAGCCTTCGGATGGTTGGGAACTCAGTGCTCCCCAAGGGGCCGCGCGCAGAGTGCCTGTCTGCACTCGCCGACTGAGGTGTTCTTGTCAAGTCATGGCGTCTGGTGGTCGGTTCTGGACACGCAGGCGCGCCGGGGCCGGCGCAGCTAGGCGCCGGCCCGCAAGGCGGAAGTTGGACGCCGAGCAGCCGGGTGTGGTCTCGGGGAGGGCGAATCCCCGAGACCACACGTGCTCGGGTCAGATGCCGTAGTGCCTGCGGTAGGAGCGGACCAGGGCGCCCCCAATCGCGCCGATCGTGGCGACCTTGTCCTTGCCTTCGTCGACCGCCCGCGCGTACAGGCCGGTCACGGTGTCCGCGAACCTCGGCTCGGTCAGCCTCGACAGCACCGTCTCGACATCGTGTCCCTCGATGCCGAGCGTCGCTATCGCCCCGGCAGCGGTGCCGACGATGTAGCCGGCGACGTCGGCCAACGTGTCGAGCTGCACGCGCCCGCCCTCAAAAGTGGTGGCCATGTCGGGATGTCCTTTCGGTGAGTTGAGATGTCAGTCGAGGATGCGGGCGAGTGCCGCGCGGTTCCTGGCTCAGAGACAGCTAAAGATTTTCGGCGTCTCGCAAGAGGGGTGCCCCTCAATGCGGCGTGCCGCACGGGCAGCGAGTACGGCTCAGCGGACGCCGTAGCCGGGCATACGGAACGGGCGCGGCTCGCTCACCGTCGACGATCCGTCCGCGTGCACCGTGATGGTCGTGATGGTCGGGCCGCGGCGGACACGCTCCCGCCGCTTCAGCTCCTGCGCCCACCCCTCATCCGAGTTGCGGCGGGCAACCTCGCGTGCGACATCCACCCGAAGAGCGTCCTCGGCGGCTGCGTCGCGGGCATCGCGCATCTTCGCGACCAGCTCGGCGAGTCGCGCGCGGCCAGCCGCGGTGACGTCGCCGGCGTGCTCCTCGGCGTACCGCTGGAGCCGGTGCCACGCGTACGCCTGCCCGTTCATGTCGCGCTCACGCTCGGCCTCGGTCAACTCCCGTACGGCGCCGGACACGTTGAACCGGGCGTGCCGCAGCCAGGTGGGCAGCGTCCGCCCGCCGTAGCCGCGGGCGGCGGCGTTCAGGGCTCGCCGGGACGCCTTGACCAGCTGGCCGGCGATCGCGCCAGCTTCCTCCAGTTCGGCGCGGGTCAGCCAGTCGGCGGGGTCGTTGCTCACACGGTCCTGGGTGTGGCACTGGGTACGAACGTAGTGCTCGGCCTCAGCGGCCCATTCGTCGCGGTCCATGTCCATGACGGTGCGGTAGTTGTCCATATTCGGGTTCCTCTGGTGGGTTCGGGAACGGGGTGCGGGGCCGGGCGCCCCAGGATGGGGTGCCCCGGCGTGCCGCGCGGGCGGCGGACGGTCTCCCGAAAGAGAAGACTACTAAAAATTTTCGCGGTATCAAGAGGGGTCCCACTACCCCGAGTTCCGCGGGTGCAGATCTCGCTGGCGCGGCGCCGCCACTCGCCCCACGACCGCGCCCCGCCAGCAGAGTGCGCAACCGGGACCTACCCATCCCCCGTCGGGCCTCTCGCCGCCGTGGTCACCGCGCTCAACTTCCGGCACAGGACACGCACGGCGAGCCGTACCGCGCCGCCGCGGCGCAACCAGGACGCCGAGCACCAGCAGGACCAGGCCGAGCGGAGCGCCGCACCGTACAGCCGCGCCAACACCCCGACTGGAGAGTGGCGTTGAGCGACTGACGCGCACCGCTCGGCGGGGGAGGCCATCCGCGACCGGCCGCGCTGGCGGCCCGTTCACCGGCTCCGGGAGCTCTGCGGCTCGCTTGCCGTACAGGAAACCTCCAGGCAGGAGCCGCCTCGCCCTCCCAGCCGTTAACCATGCCCGCCCGCTTTTGACTTGTACGTGTCAAGTCCTGCGGAAAACCCTCAACACCGGCGAGGAAGTGGGGGAAGTTGCCTGTGATCGCGGTCGACCAGGGCGGCGAGCCCGACGAGGTGGAGGAGGACCTCCTCCCGGTGCGGCGCGGGGTTTGCTCGGACCGTTCGAGGCCGGGACCGGCGAGGGCGACGAGATCACAGGGCGCTGATCGGGAGTTCACGGGGATCAGCGGGGCTACGTCGACACCGTGCCACACCGCGCCGCGCCCCGCGTTTGGCGTCCCCCCCACCCCCCCCGGCCCAGTTTGGCGCGTGCCTGTCAAGTTCTGGGGAAAGATGCTGTCAGTCGTCCCAACCAGCCCGCGGCGGGCCGGAGTAGGGCGAGCATGGCCGCCCGGGACTGGACAGCTGTAGCGTCCCCTGTCGCGTGCTGGTGACCGGCGAGAACATCCCCGCCCCCCCGTGTGGTCTCTACGCGACAAGAGTCCCGGTCGGGGGCGCCGCACCCGTGGGTGGATGTGGCGTGCGCGGCGCCGACGCCGGAGGGAGACCGCACGTCACCCGGCTCCGGCCCCGGACTTCACCACCTGTACGGCATCATCTCGGCCACCTGCCCGGCTGCCACGGTGACCAGCGCCGCACTCGCCGCGATCGTCAGGGCTTCTCGCTGTAGCCGTCGGGGAATCCGGACCGGCCGCACCGGCGGGGGCACCGGCCGCGCCGGAGAGACCTCCCGCCTCAGCGCCACCAGTCCGCGCCTGACCTCGTCCCAGGTCAGCGACGGCCCGTCCTCCGACTCCTGGCCGTCGCCCTGCAGTTCTGCCCGCAGCTCCCGCAGCTCCTCGGCGATTTCATCCCAGGAGAGTACGGGCGTGTCCTGGTCCTGGTGCTCCTCCTGGCCTTCGACGACGGCCACCGGCTCTACAGAGGCCTCGAACCAATTGCGCGCGGCCTGCTCCTGGAGAACCTCGACATCATCGGCCTCACGCAGCCGCGCCACCAGCGCCCGCACCTGGCGCACCTCGGGCGACTCCACCGGCGTGTCGCGTGGGGCGGGAGCGTACGGCGTGACGATCGGCTTGCGCACGCCCGCCTCGATGGCCTTGCGCACCGGGGAAGCGGGGAGCGCCTGGCACTGTGTCACCTCGACCGGTGCCCCGCTCTCCCCGTCGAACACCTCGACGCCGGACGGGTCGGACACGACGTCAGCGCAGCGAGCAACCGCCGAAACCGTCGCCTTGACCTCGTCCACCGTGACGCCGGCGACCCTGCCCGCGCACGCCGACTCAGCCTTACGCGCTCGCGCCTCAGCTTGCCGCTCGCGCTGCAACTCCCGCTTGCTCTTGGGCTGCTTGACCCGCCACGCCTCGACGTCGCGCCCGCACGGCCACGCATGACCACACCACCGCTCGGGGTGGCACGTGCCCGGCCGCCGCTCCGCGTACCCCTCAGCCGTCACCGGCCGCGCGTACGCATCCCGCAGCACCTCACCGAACCGGCCGTCGTCCGTGACGAAATCCCAGTCCGTACCGTGCTCGCCCGGCTCAGCCGTCCAGCACAACATGAACCGCGCGCCCGACGTACGCGCATCGGAGCACACCGCCTGAGCATCCCGCCGGGGCATCCACCACAGCACCCGCTGACGGGCCGGGCTGCCACCCTGCGACGCCATGAACACAGCCACCATGTCCCCGAACGCACGCGGGCCGCGCCCAGGGGCGGGGTCGGGCATGTCATCGGCGACCTGCGCCGGATCGCCGGCGGGCTCCAGCTCCGGCACGGCCACCGGGGCCGGGGCGGCCGGACGCGCCGGCCGCTCAGGGGCAGGCTCCGGCAGCTCGTCAGTCGGTGCCGGATCGTCGGCCGCCTCGAAACCCTGGCCACCCTCGGCCGGCGAGCCCTCACCGGAGATTTCCACCGTGCCGGCAACCTCCGTGGGCGCGGGCTCCTCCTCGGCCTGGCCCTCGACCACGACCGGTACCGGCTTGGGCTTGAAGTTCTGCGGACGGGCGTACCCGCACACGGTGCACATGCCGCGCGCCATGCTGAACCGCTTCTCACCGTTCGCGACGCGCTTGCAGTGCGGACACACCGTGCGCTCAGCCTCGGGCTCCGCCTCCGCCGCCTCCATCCGCGCAATGTCAGCGGCACTCGCCCAACCCTGCACCGTGTCATAGGTGATCGTCGAAGTGTCGCAGGTGCACCGCTTGCCGCCCTTGCACGGCGACGGACGGCCGTAGTACACGGTTCCGGCCGTGCAGGTGCGGTCCTCCGAACGCACCACCGGCACCCCGGTACGGGTGAGGATGTGCGGCACGGTCACGCTCTTGGCGTTCACCCGCAGCACCTCACGCCACGTGCCGCCCGTGTGAACGAAGTCACCGCGCTCAAAATCGGCCTTACCCCACACCTTGAAGCCCTGCCGCTCAGCCTCGGCAATGACCTCTTCCCAATACGCGATCTTTTCCACGATGCGGCGCCGCTCACGGGCCAGCGTCTCCAGCCCCTCCGCAGTGGTCGACCGCGTGTAGCCACAGGCCGAGTTGCCCGCCGCCCACTTGTCGACGTCGCGGAGCTGCTTACGCAGACCCTCCGGGCCGTCCAGGCGGCGCAGGGTGCGCGCGGGGTTCTTCTTGAACTCCTCGAAGTGCTCCGCAGAGATCGCCCGCGACGCGTGATAGGCGGCCTTCTTCTCCTCCTGGATCGAGCGCCGCATGTGGTTATCCATGCGCTCGATGTCCCGACGGTGGCGCCGCTCGGAGTGGTGCCCCACCTTGATCGGCTCACCCGTCATGTGATCGGCGATGGCGTGCGACGCCTTCCACGCCCCCTCGCTACGAGCCGACGCGTTCGCCGCGTATCCGCTGTAGCGCTCGGCCCGGTCCTCGGCCCGGTCGTACTGCTCCTGCACCGCATCGGCGTAAGCGCGCTCGGCGTCGTTGTCGATGACCACGGCCACCGTGTACCCGGCCTCTTCCAGGTAGCCGCGCAGCTTGCGCACGGTCCACATGTCCGCATCCCCGTCACGCGAGTTACGCAGGTACCACGCCTGAATGTCGTAGCCCCAGCGGAACGCCATACCGCCCCGGCGCCCGTACTCCTTACGGCGCAGGATCGCCCCGGCCTTGTCGCCCTTGCTGGTGCCCTCAACGGTCGTACCGTCGGCGGGGGTGTGCCGGATGACGATGTCGGCGCTCTCTTCGCTCACGTCCTGGCCCTCACCATCGGCCGCCGCCTCGACGGCGCCGGGGTCAGCCGCGGCGGCCTCCTCCTCCTGCACACCAGTCGGGATGATCGCTCCCTGACCCGTGTTGGCGCGGCTGCAATACGTCCAGAACTGCGGGCGGCACGCCCCCACATACAGCGCCGTGTCCGGGTGCCGCTCACGCCCGCACGCCTCACACGTCTCCACCCCCTTTTCTGACGCGTACGCGTCAAGTTCCCGGGAAAACCCCCCTTCCCCGCCGGGAGTGCGATCCTCGCTTGAAGTGTTCGCGTCAAATCCTGTGGAAGCCGCCGGCTCCGGAGCGGTCTCCGCCGCGTACGCCTCAGACTCCGCAGCGTCCGCCGTGGCGTCACCGTCGGACGGCTCACCCTCGGGGGCCGGGGAGGGGATGGCCACGCCCGGAACGGCGCCGCCCTCGCCCTCCCATGCCTCGATCGCGTCCGGGGTGCTGTCGACGTCCGGAAGGGCGCGCACGGCCGGAGCAACCGGCGCCGGAGCCTGGACGGGGGCAGGCTCCGGGATCTCCCCGCCGATCCGGCGCGCGTTCTCGTACAGCCAGTCAGCCGCACGCTTCGCCGTGTCCTCCTCACCCTGAACACTCCACTCGGAGTTACGGGCGCGCGCGTCACGGGCCGTACGGACCGCGCGGTAACCGGCCTCGTACACGTCGTACACCTTGTCCTCGTCCTCACGGGACATGCCGTGCACATCGTTCGACCAGAAGCCCCAGGCCAGTTCCAACCGCTCCGCCTGGAACTCCACCTCTGCGTGAGCGGCAGCCGCCGCGCGCTCCTGCTCGGCCTTCTCGGCTGCCATGTCCTCAGCGATGCAGCGCTTCGTGTTCTCACCATCGGCGTGCGCCTCAGCGTGCGCACACACCATGTCCGGCCGGTTGATGACCACCCACTCGAACAGAACCCGCTCGATCTCCGACCAAGACCCCTTGTGCTCCTGGCCGTCCGGGAACGTGATCCGGTACGGGTCGCCGACACGCGCCATCACGTCAGAGCGGAAGTCGTACATCTGCTCACCGGTCCGCGCGAACGCGCAGCGCACGCCGACCATGGACACGAACGCGTTCCCGTCCGCGTCGGTCGCCTGTTCGCCCCCGATCATGCGCGCCATGGCCGGGAACAGCTCCATAGCCTTACGTGCATCCTTCGGCCGGACGTGCGGAGCTAGCACAGCCGCGCGCCCCTCGTAGCCGTTCTCCCAACCGGGGCGCGTCCACACGTGCTCGCCACGCGCGCACTCCGGCCGGTACCCGTGACCATCCGCCGGGGTGTCACTGCCCTTGACGTATCCGAACCGCTCCTCTTCGGGGGTGAGTTCACGCGCCGGAGCGTCGCCCTGTACGTCCGCGTGAGCGTCGTTCACGTCCTCCGTGACGTCCTGGACGTCCGCCACATCAAATAGCCCGTCAGCCGCGCACTCAGCAGCGATCACGGTCACGTCCGCCCGGTAGCGCTGAACTGCCCCGTTGTCCGCCACCCCGTACGGGACGGACACGAGCGCGTACGGGGTGCCCCTACGCGACCCATGGAAGAACGGAACCGCGACAGCTTCCGCTCGCGTCGCCCTACGGCCGTCCACCGTCGCGATGATCACCACATCCGCAGAATCAGCGTACGAGTCTCCCGACCACGCGCCAGAGCTGCAATCGGTCGCCCACACCTGACCCGTGTAGGCCACGCCCTCAATCTCCCAAGCCAGCATGGTTCCCGGGGCGTAGTCGACCGGTGCCCACTCACTCGTACGGGTCGGAGCCGACCAGCCCAGGTAGCCGGCCGGAGCCTCCACACCCGCCACGCGCGCGTCACTGGCCTTGCGGCATGCCTTGAACAGCCGCGCCATGTCGGCACGGTCCCGCTCCGCGCTCGCCCACGACTTCCAACCCGCGCAGTCACAACGGGTCTTGTGCGGAGCCTTGATACGGCACTCCACACACACCCCCCGGTACTCCGCCGGACGGGGAGTCTTACCGGCCGCGTACAGCTCAGCGTGGCGAGACTCGCGCGCCCGAACCTCCGTGTTCAGCCACGCCTGAATGTCCCGCTCGCACGCCTCACGCGTGTACGTCGAGTAGTCCGCAACCTGAATCGTCGGGACCTTGACGCCCTTGTCTCGCCCCTCTTGGAGCAGCAGGGGAGCGCTGTACGACTCCACATCCTTCGACCCCGTGACGTCCACACGGAACGACCAACGGCCGTCCACCGTGACGACGTGCCGCTTGCTGCCGTACGCGCCGTTCCCGTCGCGCTTCCACACGATCCCCGGGGTCACGGTGTCCGCCGTAGCGTCCATGGCGCGCGCGGCGAACCACTCGCACGCGTCGCCCTCGATTTCCCACGTGCCGCCCTCCGCGAGAATCTCGCCCCCAGCAAACAGGGTCCAGCCGGACGACTCGACAACGGCCGTGACCGTACGGCCCCCGATGACCAGGGGGCGAGCCTCACGGACCGTACGGGCGCCCGGAACGTTCAGCCGGTACGTCCCGAACGGCAGAGCCGTACCGTCCCCCGTAACCGGCTCCACGGGCGCCGGAGCCTCTACCGGGGCCGACTCCTCCACGGGCGCGGCAGTCTCCTCCGGAGCCTCCACGGGGGCCGACTCGGGCGCACCGACCGCAACCGGCGCGTCGTAGCTCATGGCCACATCACTCGACCACTCAACGGCATGCTCGGAGCGAATCGCGTACGACTGAGTGTGCGTACCCCTACGGCCGTCCGTCACGATCGTCCACCCCGGAAGGTGAATGTCGTTGAACGACAGTTCAGCGCCACACCCGCACGAGTAGCCGTACCGGCTGATAGACACCGTCCCCCGGCAGATGCCCGACTTCCGGCCCCCGAACCGAGACACCGCGTACCGGCCGTTGTGGCGTACCGGCTCCAGAATGACCATGCCGTCCGGGCGCACGTCCGTGATGTTCTTCCGCGCGAACGACTTAACCGGCCCCCGAGTCTTGTAACCCTCCCGCCCCGGGATGATCCAACGGCCGTCAAGGGTGATCAGGGAGAACCGTTCCGTGGCCGGACAGAACACGCTGTAGGCGACCGCACGCCCCGTGACGCTCTGCCCCTGACGCTCCGGGTACAGCTCAGCGTCAGACATCACGATCACATGGGCATCCGTCAGACCGTGCCCGGACATCGCGTTGAGGGCGGGAGTGGTGATCATCTGACGGTCGGTCATGAGGGGGGTCCTTCCTGGGAGTGTCTCAACACCAGAAGACTACTAAATTTTTTCGGGGTCACGCAAGTCCGCGACAACCGCAGCGGGGGTTTGACTTTCTGACGCACCGTCAGAAGACTCATACCGAGACACCCCTCGGGACGTGACTGCAGGGGTGGATTGAGGAACCCTCAGACCTCGTGCGACCAAAGGTTTCTGACGCTTCATCAGGTAACGGCCGGATATCGCCATGTCTCGGTTTCGTGGAGTACCGTGCGCCCCAACATCCGTTCGATTTAACCTGTGGAAAAAGGGCGCACCATAGTCCACAATCTCCACGCGAAACCCATCACAGAGAGTTACTGCGCACCGCAGTCCACGCTTTCCTGTGCCAGCATCTACGCAGGTCAAGAGGGGGGCGCACCGTTTTCCACAATCTCGACGCCAAAGTATTTCCGCAGGTCAACGCAGCTGCGCACGAGAGGGCGCACCGTTTTCCACGCTTTCCCCTATACAGTCACCACCGGTAGGCCTGCCGCGCGCGGACGGCGAGCCCGGAGGGCTCGCACATCGTTCGCGGAGCGAACGATCGTTCGGAGCGCTCCGCGCTCCGAACCGGCGGCGTAGCGCCGGCGCGTCGTCTTCGCGG